>CAUTRH010000001.1:0-33262 GCA_963540905.1 uncultured Acholeplasmataceae bacterium
ACAGAAGCAAAAGTTTTTTTAATTTAATGTTGGCGTGATATCCTTTTTATGTAGATATACTTTGTGAGGTAATGAATGAAAAAAACAAATTTAATGTGCAGTCAATGCCTTCAGAGAAACTATCAAGTTGCAGTTGGCAGTAAAAGAATTGAAATCAAAAAATACTGCCCAAAATGCAACTCACATACCCTACATAAAGAAAATAAATGATTACAAAAAGAAATAAAACTACTCGGTTTAAATGTGGTAGTTTGATAATTGGTGGAAATAACAACATATACATCCAGTCAATGACTACTACTAAAACTAAAGATGTCGAAAACACGGTTAAGCAGATAAAAGAGCTAGAGCAAGCAGGTTGCCAAATCATCAGAGTAGCAGTTCTAGATGAAACCGACGCTAAATCAATTAAAGAAATTAAGAAACAAATTAACATTCCTTTAGTTGCAGATATCCATTTTGACTATCGACTAGCTTTAATTGCAATTGAAAATGGTGTTGATAAAATTAGAATTAACCCTGGCAACATTGTAAATAAAAACCACATCAGGCAAATTGTGGATGCTTGTAGAGCAAAAGGAATCGGTATTAGAATTGGACTAAACTCAGGCTCCTTGCCAAATGCTTTAACGGCAACTGCTGAAAACTTTATTAAAGTAATGAAAAAAGAAGTTGAAATGCTTGAAGAATTTGGTTTTACAGACATTTGTCTATCTTTAAAGGCAACTTCTGTTTTAACTACTATTAAGTGTTATGAACTTGCTGCAAAAACATTTAAATATCCACTGCACATCGGAGTAACTGAAGCGGGTACTTTAATTGGTGGCACTGTTAAAAGCAGTTCAGCGCTTTCTGTGCTTTTACTGAAAGGAATTGGCAACACTATACGCGTGTCTTTGACTGAAAACCCAGTTTTAGAAATTAAAGTTGCAAAAGAAATTCTCAAGTGTTTAGGTCTAAAAAAAGATGGTGTTGACTTTCTAAGCTGTCCGACCTGTGGGCGTTTGGAATACAATATGGAAGAAATTGCTAAACGCGTTGAAACTTTTTGCGATACTTTAAATAAAAAGATTAAAGTTGCTGTTATGGGTTGTACTGTCAATGGTCCCGGAGAAGCAAGAGATTCTGATATTGGAATATGTGGAAACAAAGACAGTGTTTTAATTTTTAAGAAAGGTAAAGTCTTTAAAAAAGTTAAACCAAAAGAGGCTTATGAAGAATTAACCAATATTATTTCAAACGATTTTTAACACTTTAAAATAAAAAATAAATCTAAGCAAATAATTTGTTTTAATTTTAAAATAGAATATACTTATAGTATCGGATCGGTCAAGAAGCGTACGGCGCCTTGACCATTTTTAATGGTAAAGATAAATGAAAGAGTTTAAAACTATAAGACAGTAATTAAATATTTTAAGAAAAAGAGGCTTGATTGTACCAAAAAACGGTAAGCCAAAAAAAATTTCTAGAAGAAAATAATTATTATAATGTGATAAATGGTTATAAATATTTATTTCTTGGAAAAGACACAACCGGTAATTTAGTAAATCCTGAGTGTTTTGTTGAAAATACACACTTTGATTCACTAAAATTCCTATTTCTGTTTGACAGAGAACTAAGAATAATTTTTTTAAAATACATTTTAATTTTTGAAAACACATTCAAAAGTATACTATCTTATGTTTTTACCAAAAAATACCCTAATTCAAACTCATACCTTGATAAAACAAATTTTTCTAAAGATAGAAAGTCTGCATTTAACCAAATTATAGTGTCAACCAAAATATTATCCGAACAGGTAGATTATGAAGGCCCTATTAAACACTATTTGGATGTACACACCGATGTGCCTTTTTGGGTTTTAGTTAATAGAATGACTTTGGGCAATTTATCGCATTTTTACGATTCATTGCAAGAATCTGAGAAGAATGAAATAGCCAATAAATTTTATACTAAATATAATAAAGAATACAAAACAAAAAGTGTATACAAACTACAAACTGGTAATTTTAGATTAGGATTAAAAATAATATACCTTGTTAGAAATATGTGTGCACATGATGAAAGACTATACAATGTTAAACTAAAAACTAAAAAAATAAATAATTTGAGAAACTTATTTAATCTTGATGAAAATACCGGACATAATAAACTTATTGATGTTATTTTATTTCTGAAATTTTTATTAAATAAAAATGACTTTAGGAATTTTTACCTAGAATTGACAAAATTACTGGGGAAATACAGAGATAAATTTGATGCAAATATCTATGACTTAATTTTAGATTCCATGGGTATAGAGATCAGCGAACTTAAAAAACTTAAATAATTTTATTAAAAAGAGACGCCAAGCGTCTCTTTTTAATATCCTAAACCAACTGCTTTTTTGACCTTTGTATAGTTTTCTTTTGCTAGTTTTTCAGCAAACTTTTTGCCGCTCTCCAGAGTTTCAATCAACTCTTTTGAGTTAACAAGTTTTTCTATATTTTCGCCTAACGGAACGATTTCCTGAATTAAAAGTTCAGCAAGGTCTAGTTTGAATTCTGCATAAGTTTTTGCATCTTTATATTTAGTTTCAATGTCTTTAATAGATAAATTAGTCAGAGCTGCATATATATTGATTAAATTAGAAATTTCAGGTTTTTTATCCATATCAAAATAAATTTTTGCTTCTGAATCCGTAACAGCTGATTTTATTTTTTTAAGTATGGAATCCCTAGAATCTGAAAGTAATATATAGGATTTTGGGTTTTCAGAACTTTTAGACATTTTTACAAAAGGGTCTTGTAAGGACATTATACGGCGTGTATGTTTATTGATTTCATATTTAGGTATTTTAAAGGTTTCGCCGTACAGTTTATTAAAACGCTTAGCCAGAGTTTCTGTTAACTCCATATGTTGTTTTTGGTCTTCACCAATTGGCACAAGGTCTGCGTTGTAAAGTAAGATGTCTGCAGCCATTAGGGCAGGATAGGTAAAAAGCGAACTTTTGATGTTTTTAGTGTTAGCGGACTTTTCTTTAAATTGAATCATTCTGCTAAGCTCACCAAAATAAGCAGTAGACTCCATTAAAAATCCAAGTGCAGCGTGTTCATTAATTTCAGATTGCACAAAAATATGAGTGTGGTTTTTGTCAAAGCCCAGCGCTGAATAGCAGGCTGCGATTCTTAAAATATTTTCTCTTAGTTCTTTTGGGTCAATTGGCAAAGTAGTGGCGTGCAGGTCTGCAATAAAAATCAAAAGTTCTGAGTCTGGATTCGCCTGAACAACCGCTTTTAGGTTTTTTAAAGCACCTAAATAATTGCCAAGAGTTAGGCTTCCGGTTGGTTTAATTGCTGTTAAAATAATTTTTCTATTTTTGTCCATATGAATATCCTTTGACAACTTTGGTCTCTATTTTGGAAACCCCTCTAAAAACCTCGCCATCAACTTGTGCAGTTTTAGTGTTTTCGGTTTCTATTGTGATTTCTTTAGCTTTAAAAGTTTTAACGAATCTTTTAAAGACTGTGTGCCAGCCTAAATAAATAAACGGAAAAAGTAGCAATAAAAGTAATCTTGAACGAATTGTTACTAATATCAAATAAAGAAAATCTTCTCTTTTGGCCATTGGAGCAATTTTCATACCACCCCCAAAATAAGGGCCGTGCATCACGGAAGCCAAAAAACAGTTTTTGTATTCGCTAGCTACACCATCTACCGCTACTTTTACTGAAAACGGTTTATATCTAAAAAAAGTAGCAATGGTGACTTTAGCAAAAGTGCTTTTGATTTTATATACACGCATATTATCTAGACGTCTGCAAATTTCTCCGTCTATACCAATTCCCACACCATTTAAAAATAAGAAGGTTTCATCGCCTATCTTGGCTTGTCCAAAATACTTTAAATTGGCTTTAAAATCAACTGCCTTGGTTTTGTCTTTAAAGCCACGAAGAAAATCATTTCCGGTTCCACCGCGCGCAACTAACACTGTGGCTTTAACCTGGGTTAGGTTAACTGAGTTTACAATTTTATTTAAAGTACCATCTCCACCAAATATCAAAATCACGTCTCTTTTGGAAAAAGACTTGAAATACTTTTCAATATCGGAAAGTGCGAGTATTGAGTTTAAAGTAGCATTATCTTGATTTTCTAAATAAAACTTATGGGCTTTTTTGTAGTTTTTAGAAAGTGGGTTGTAAATAATTCTATACATTAAAAAGTAAGTTAAATTGCAAAAGCACTAAATTGTTTTTTGCCGCGTTTAATTACAAAATATTTTTTAAAAGCAGGTTTTAAGTCACTTAGTCTAAGTTCAAGGTCAGTGATTTTCTCTGAGTTTACAGAAATAGAGCCCGCTTGCATAAACTCACGAGCCTCGCGTTTAGATTTCGCTAAATTAAGTGAAACTAAAATATCTAAAATACTTGCGTCTTTTTCAAACTTTTGTTTACCAAATACTGAGTAAAGCATTTTATATTCGTTTTCGCCAAGTTCGGCAAGAGCTCCTTTAAATAAAGCATCTGTAATTTTTTTAGCAGAATTAAGTGCTTCTTTGCCGTGTACAATCTCGCAAACAAACTCGGCCAGTTTGGTCTGTGCAAGTCTTTTTTCAGGCTCCTTCTCAACAGAAAGTGCGAGTTCTTCAATTTCTTTTACAGAAAGTAGGGTAAGTAGTTTTAAGTACTCAACTATCATTTTATCTTCAACATTTAAAAAGTATTGATACAAGGTGTATGGTGAAGTTAGGTTTTCGTCTAACCAAAGCGCGCCACTTTCAGATTTACCAAACTTAGTACCGTCTGCTTTTAAAAGTAGTGGTGAAGAAAGTCCAAGTGCATCGTTTTCGCCTTCTAGTTTACGAATCAGTTCAAGGCCAGCAGTGATATTTCCCCATTGCTCAGAGCCACCGAACTGAATCTTGCATTCGTAGTTTTTATAAAGATAGTAAAAGTCAATAGACTGAAGTAATAGATACGAAAACTCGGTGTAAGAAATTCCGGTTTCCAGACGTCTTTTAATTACATCTTTTTCAAGCATATAGTTAATGCCGAAGTTTTTGCCAAAATCTCTTAAAAATTCAATAATGGAAAGTTTAGACAGCCAGGTTGAGTTATTTACAAAAATTACCTTGTCTGACTTTAAGATTTTTTTAACTTGTTTTTCAATTGAGTCAACATTCTTTTTAACTTCTTCATTTGAAAGAATACGACGTTCACCGTTGGGTTTAGGGTCGCCAATTGCTCCAGTTGTCCCACCAATTAAGCAAATTGGAATCAAGCCTCTTTCTTCAAGCAGTTTGATTCTAATAATTTGGACTAAATGACCGCAAGTTAAGGAACTTCCAGTTGGGTCAAATCCGATGTAGAACTTAGTACCTGGCACTAAGTTTTTTTCAGCAAGTTCTAAAGAAGAACAGTCTTTAACCATTCCCCTCCATTTAAGTTCTTCAAGTAAATTCATAAATTACCTACTACTTTCTCTTTCAATCAATTCATAATCTACGAAAGTTTGTGTCTTATCTATTTTAACATTTTCAATTAACTGGGTTAAATAAATTAAGGCCTGTTCACCCAAACGGTAATTAGAATAAGAAATTGAGGTTAGTTGAGGGGTAAAAAGTTTACAAAAGTTAGTGTTTTGCATACAAACTACACGGTAGTGAACACCACATTTTAAGTTTTTTTGTCTAAGCAGGTTAATGGCTTTAAGCGCTGCGATGTCTCTCGTTGCAACAATTGCCTCTATACGGTTTTCTGCAAAAAATGACAAAAACTCGTGTTCCTCGATGTCTTCAGGATCAATTCTAAAAATATAGGGTTTTAAGTTACTTTCGTTGACTGTTTCTAGATATCCACTTTCCTTTTCTAAATTAGAAAAGTAAGTTATTTTAGAAGTTAAAAATAAAATTCTTTTCGTGTTTTTATCAATTAAGTGTTTAGTTGCGGTTGCAACCGCTTTTTTAAAGTCCAGGGCTGTAAAAGTTACGCCTGGCAACTTAACTGCTGTGTTGATAAAGGTAAACGGAAAATTAGCATTTAACAAAGGCTTGGTAAACGCATCTATTTGTTCGTTTGTGATGTGTTCATCTAAAAAGATAATTCCGTCTATTTTTTCAGCCAGTACAGATAAAATAAAGGCTTCGTAGTTGCTTTTAGATTTGTATGAAAAAATACGGATTGTGTATTTTTGGTTTGCCGCTGCGTCTAAAATTCCGGAAATTAGCCTAGATATTGAAGGTCTGGAAACTTCCGATAAAATAAGCGCTATATTGCGCGAGTTTTGAGATGCCAAAGAAGCGGCTACTTTGTTTGGAAAATATTGCATTTCTTTGATAATCTTCCAGACTTTTTCGTGAGTTTTGGCGCTAACTTTACTTGATTTCGCCAAAACTCTAGAAACTGTAGCAATAGATACATTGGCTTTTTTGGCAATGTCGTAGATTGTGTGTTTTTTAGACATAAGTTATTCCTTTGTGAGATATTTGGGTTTTATATGAAAGTATAACCCGATGCAAAAGCATCGGGTTATTTTATGAAAACAAATTTAAATTAGTAATAAATTTTAATTTGTTTAATGTTAAAACGGTGGTGATAATTATCTTTAGGTTTTTCTGTGGCGGAAAGTTTTAAACGAAAAGCGTCTGCTGATTCGCCAATTTCAAGCGAATATGTTTTGCCGTCAAATTCGTTAATGTCGGTGATTTCTTTCGCAGTTTTCCATTCGCCGTTTGCTCTATATTGAATTTCTAATTTTTGGAATTTATTGATACCTGATTTGTTAGTCCATTTCTCCATAAAAAACTCAATTTTTGATTTAGAAGCAGTTTTTCCTAATTCCATTTCAATATAACTGAAGATGTCATTATCATTTTTGGCAACTGTAAATCCAGTTTTTCCAGAAGAAGCGCTAACACCTTTAAATTTAAGTGTATCATCTGAGCCAGTTATTTGATTTTTAATTTTTTGAGTTCGTACCTTATAACCGCTTCCTGCGGATGATTTAGTAAAATCATAGTGTTTAGTTAGTTTCATGCTACTTGGATCTTCTGGTTTAGTACCTTGAGAGATTAGCGGAACCAGTTCTTCAACAAGTTTTTTAAGAGCCTCTAGTTGTTCGGCTTGTTGTTTAGTATAGCCTTCTTCCCATTTTTCTAGTTTTACTTTTGCAACTGGGTTGTAAACATCGTTAAACTCAGTTCTTTTTGTTTGGTCTGCTTTTACGTATTTACCAGAAACTTGATCTGGTTCTTTGTTTTCAAAAGGTAGGTCTTTAATTTCTTTTGCTTTGTCTAATACTCGCTCAGCTTCATCTTTTAATGAATTTTGTTCACCTGTTTTAACTAAATTTTGATATTTTTGAACAAGTGCTTTAAAATTATTAAATTCTGCTTGCAGTTCTTTGCTTGCCATGTCAAATTTATGGTCGTTTAATTTTTCTTGAATATCTTCAATTTGAGCCTTAAGTTCATTTAATTGTTTTTGAGATGCGTGAACATAATGTTTGTCTTTTTTAACTTCGCTTGGAATGCGGCTAATCCATTCAAGCTGAGTAAGTTCAATGGCTTTTTGAACAGTAGCGCTAACATCTGCTGTGATGTTTTTACCGTCTTCCAGTTTTTTAGTTCCTTCAGTTACAAGTTTCTTAATTTCTTCTAGTTTAGTTTTTAACTCTTCGTACTTTGCCTTTTCTTCGTTTGTAGGTACGCGGTCAAAAGTGTATTTAGAAACTGTTTTGTAAAGAGTGTCTAATTCTTGTTTTTTAGCGTCTGTTGCTTTGATATATTTAGTTCCTTCGTCAAACTCACTGGCCTCTTTCTCAGACCAAGTCATAGCCAGGAAACTTTTTGCTGATGCTAAAACTTTTTGAGCCTGGCTATTGCTAATGTATCCGTCTTGACGAGTACCTGTGGCAATTTTTGTTAAATTGTGTGTAACTTGACCTTTAAGAATGTTATATTCTTTAAGTTCGTTTTTAGATAGGTTTTGAGAGTCGGCTGCTTTTAGTGCGTTTAGACGGGCAACAAATTTATTTTTATCGGTAGATGTGCGAACATATTCTTTGTCTTTTTCAACCATTTCGGGTGCTTTGTTGATAAAATCTAGTGCTGCTAGTCTTTCGCCGTCTGCAATTGTTTTGTCAAACTCTGCTTTATCTACTTTATTTCCTTCAGGGTCTGGGGTAGGTTGAGTTCCGTCTTTTTTAAGAACTGTGATTGTAAAAGTTTTTTTCGCGTCTTCAATTTGCGCAGTTAAGTTAACAGTTTCGTCGTTATTTTGACAGGCAACTAAAACTTTTCCGTCTTCATCAATTTGCACAACCTTGTCGTTTGAAGATTGCCATTTGATTTTAAATTTATCAATCTTGGTTGGAACTGTAAAATCTGACTTTACAGTGTCCTTAGTTTCACCTTGAGCAAATTGTAGCTCTACGCCTTTGATAATTTTGTGCGGATCTGCTTTTTTACATGCAAAAGCAAAACAAAAAATTAGCGCAGCTAAGATGAAAAAGAAACTAGTTTTAAGTGCTTTCATAAATACTTCCCCCAAAGACCAAAACGTCTTTTAATACAAAGAAATTATACAACATAAACCTAAAAATGTAAACGCTTACATTAGGCAAATTAAAA
Organism: uncultured Acholeplasmataceae bacterium; assembly: GCA_963540905.1. Classification (GTDB taxonomy): domain Bacteria; phylum Bacillota_I; class Bacilli_A; order Acholeplasmatales; family Acholeplasmataceae; genus CALISC01. The sequence continues at coordinate 8,609 of CAUTRH010000001.1, forward strand.
ATGGGCCAACGATGGCCCATTTTCTTTATTTTTATTAAAAACCGAAACTTGTAGTTGGAGTAAATCTCAATTCGCCTTTGACTCTTACTAAAAATAAGCCTTCAAAGGATTTTCTCATGCCTTCTTTGCCTTTAAGTTCTTGAATCTTTTTAAGCATTGGTTTATTTTTTAATTTTTGTTCTGATCTTCCGTCGTATTTGATTTCATACTCGGTATCAGCGATTGAAACTCTAACAGTTATATAAATATACGATTTATTGTTTTTTGTTCTAGTTTCTTCTTTGTAGTTTTTGATTTCTGCATCAAACTTAACAATTTTGTTTTCATGTGTTTCAACTTCGCTTGCTGGACGGTGAGAAATATCTACAGCTGAGTAAGTACTGTTTAGTTTTGCAAACACTGGTGCAGGTTTCTTTGCAATTTCCTTGCCATATTGACTTTCGTTTACCACTGCTTTCATGCTTACTTTATCACCAGTCTTAACACCTTTTGCATAGACATAAGTTAAGTTTAAAGCATTGCCCTCGCCGTCAATTAGTTTGTTATAGCCACCAACGTTAACATAGTAACCCTCAACGTGGATTTTTGTGCCTTTTTCTTTAGTTGCCGCTTCCTTTATGCTCATTTTTTGAAATCCATCTTCTTCTGGTTGAGGTGCTGGAGCAGGTGCTGGTGGATTTGGTGTAGGATTTGGTTTTGGTGTGTTTTTGCACGCAAACATAAATCCAGCTGATAATACTAATACAAGTGTTAAAGTGATTTTTTTAAAAATTCCCATTTTATCTCCTTTTTTAAAAAACTTCACTTACTAGTATAGACTATCAATTTCAAAAATTCAATCAATATCAGTCAAAAATGTAAGCGTTTTCACTTCAAGAGTTTCTATATCGGGGCAATCTTTAAGCGCGCTTAAACTTTCAGATGGTTGTAGTTTGATTTCTGCGTAAATTTGGTCTTTATATAAATACTTACTGTCAATTTGTTTTAAAGCAGAAACAAGGTTAAGTACTCTTTCTTTTGCGCTGTAGTTAAATCTAAAAGTTGCAAGTATGTAATTCTCTTCTTTGACTTTCTTAATTTTTTTAATGACTTCAACTGTAAGACTTCTGTAGGTTCTGGTTAAAGCAGTTAATCCCAACTTAATTCCGCCAAAGAAACGAATGATAACTACAGCAAAATCAGTGATATTTAGATTTTTAATGGCTGTGTAAATCTGAAAACCTGCGCTTCCACCTGGTTCTTTGTCGTCACTGAACTTAAAGTTTTGCTTAATTTTATATGCGTATACATAGTGAGTAGCACCTGGATACTGCTTTTTTATTTCTATTAATTTATGTTCAAAGTCGGCGACAGTTTCCATCTTTATTACTAGTGTGTAAAAGACTGATTTTTTAATTTCCGTTACTAAATCTATGCTGTTTTTTAATAAATACACTAATCTCTCCGTGTGCACTGTGCTAAAATTACCTAAAGAGGTTTTATAAATGAAAGAAAAACAAATTTCTCTAACTGCTCTTTATTTATATCTTACAACAGTGCTTGCTGCTATCGCAAGTGCGGTGCTACTAAGTGCATTTAACTTAATAAAGGCAAATACTACTGACTTAAAACCAGAAATTCAGTCATCTGCTCAACTTTCTTTAATTTTAACAACAGCGGTAATTATGTTGATTGTGGCAGCAATTTCAGCGTTTACTTATTTAATTTTTTATGTGCTAACTTATATTAAAAACAACCAAATTACTAAAAAGTTTGATTTTGTTTGTTTCTTAATTGGTTTTTTCATTCCAATATTTGCGCTTATCTTTATTGTCAAAGTCGGACTTTTGCAAAACAAATGTCTTTGCAAAAAAACATGTAATGCAGAAAACAATCAAAATTAACTTAAAAAATCAAATCGACCTAAAAAACCCCATAATTATGGGGGCTTTTTATATTTTAAGAAAATTAGAAGACACAGGGTATTCTGCGTACATTGTAGGCGGATTTGTTCGTGATTTGGTTTGTGGGTTTAAAAACTTAAGTACAGATATCGACATCACTACAAGCGCAGAACCCACAGAAATTAAAAAAGTATTTAAACACACTTTTGACAAAGGTATCAAATACGGCACAGTTGGCGTGTTGGTCGGCGGAGTTGCTTACGATGTGACGACTTACCGAAGTGAAAAAAACTACCAAGACAGCAGGCATCCCGAAACTATTGTTTTTACCAAAGAAATTAATGAAGACTTAGTTAGAAGAGACTTTGCGATAAATGCACTAATCCTGGATAAAAACTATACAGTTTTAGACTATGTTGGTGGGCTTTCTGATATCAAAAACAAACAAATTAAAACAATAGGAACGCCAGACAATCGTTTTAAAGAAGATGCACTTAGACTAATTCGCTTGATTTACTTTCAAACAAAACTGGGTTTTTCAATAGAAACCAACACTAAAGAAAGTTTAAATAACCTTAGTTATTTAGTAAAAGAAATCCACCCTGAACGCATAACAAGCGAGTTTACTAAGGTTTTTTTAAATGGATATTTTCGTGAGTTTATCAATAATTTACGTGAAACTAAGATGTTTGATATAATTATTAAGCGCAAGTTTACAGACAATCTACTAAATGATTTTACTAACTGCTTAAATGTAGACGAGATGTTGGTTTTTCTGAATTTCTTTGAAAAACAAGAAAACCCATATTTAATCTAAACAAACAAAGTTAAAAATCAAATTAAGTTTGTTAAAAAGATTATTGAAAATAAGTATCTGGAAAAAGATTTGCGCGTAAACTTGATTCGCTTTCAAACAGAGACTATAGACCTTGCTTTAAAAATTGCTAAATATTTTTACAATAAAGATTACTGTCGAAATGAAGTTGTTTCAGATGTTAAAAGATATCTTGAAGCAGAGAAATACATTAAAAGTAAAAATATCAACTACGAAAAACTATTTAAAAATAAAGCAAAGGCTGAATATGGTGAACTTATTTTGATGCTCATCAAAAAAGTGGCCGATGAAGGATACCTACTGAATGAAATTAATTAAAAAAACAAATCTAAGACTTAAAAATTTTGGTTTTTTTGCTTTCTTAAAAAGACACACAATAAAGTTGCTTTTCTATATTTTAGTTGTAGCAAATAATAATTATAACTATTAAAATAATCGCTTTCTTTTAGCGCTTCGAATAAACCTGGAAACTCAACGAAAGGATTTGAGTTACCTTGATATTTTAAAATTATTTTATTTCGTCTTTTTTCAAATTCAGAAATGGGGGTTTCTACACCCCATTTTTTAATTTCTGAAAGCGAACCCATCATAGTTGAAACTCGGCTGTAGTTTAGGTTTTCAAAATCAATTAGCTTAAGTTCAGGGTAAATTAAAGCCATGTAAAAAAGGATACGAGCGACTTCTCCGCTTGAGACTTTAGACGGCCAAAATTGTTGGTTTTTTAAAGTATATCTAAAAGGATTTGATAAATCTTGGTGCTCACTAAAAAAATAGTTTGACCTAAACTGATTGACTTTAGCGGTTGAAAGTCTAAGGTTGTGCAGATCAGTTCTAATATCACGATCGCTTTGTTGAACCCTTTTCAAGCCTAGGCGTGAGTTTGGCCAAACGTGTTCTTTGTTAAGTTCTTTACCATCCCAAACTGCAGGATAAAGTTTGTTGTCATAAATTGTGGTAATTTGTGTAAGGTCATCAATTGACTTGTCTGAGTTTATTAGCACACCCTGACATTGATTGTATGTGAGGTATGTAAGTGGTTTGAAGTTTTCCTTTAACGAGGCGATTAAAGAGTTTATCTCTGCCTTGTTTTTTGGATTTAATTTTTCAAGTTGAATGTCATTGTTAACGTTATTTTCTTCACAAATATAAGGAAAATAAATAAAGGTTGTGTATTTTTGTTGGTTAATAGATATATATTTAGTTTTAATAAAAATCAGCTCACCAACCATGTAATTAGGCTTTTCTGGATAGATTTTGATGTTTTCAAAGTTTTTAAAATTAGCCGTAACTTTACCTAAATACTCTTGTTTGGAAAATTGGTAAATCAGTTTTTCAACTTCTTTTTCATACTCCTGTTCTGTGGACTCACTATGCTTAAACTTAGATAAAGTAATTAAAAAACTTGGGTCAAAATTATAATATTTTAGATTTTCTATTGCTTTAATTATTTTTATTTTTTCGCCTAACAAAGCGTTTTTGTAACCTTTAATTTCCAAAATAAATTCTTTTTTAAATCCACTAATTTCTGCAAGTAACTTAGTTTTAGTATCTAAAAAAGGTTGCGCAACTTCACCTGTTTTTAAGTCAACTAATTTGTTATTTGCAGACCAGTTTACAGTTTTGCCAAGATACATTTTAGGCAAATATACTTTAGTTAAAATTTCATTTTTAAAACTTTGCTCAATTGAAAGTCCTGAGGTTGGATTGTTTTTATTGCCCAAGTTTTTGAGCAATAAAAAAACAACAACCAAAGAGATTGCTATAAACAAAAGTGTAGCCTCAGCTACATTGAAAAATTGACTTCTTCTCCTTTTGTCAACAATTTCAATGGTGTTGTTCATTTAAAAAATTATTTTTTGATTTTCTAGTAGTTTAGGTTTTTAGAGGTTCTTGGGAAAGGCACAACATCACGGATGTTTTCAATACCAGTTATAAACATCACAAGTCGCTCAAATCCAAGTCCAAAGCCTGCAGACTGAGTGCCGCCATGTCTTCTTAAATCCAAATACCATTTAAGTGGTTCAATGTCCATTTTGAGTTCTTGCATACGACTAAGCAGTTTATCGTAGTCATCTTCGCGTTGTGAACCGCCGATTAACTCACCAGACTTAGCAACAAGCAAATCGCAGGCTGCCACGGTTTCGTTGTCGTAGTTTTGTTTCATGTAAAAGGCTTTAATTTCTTTTGGCCAGTTGTAGATAAAAACAGGCGACTTGAAATAAACATCAGTTAAGTATTTTTCGTGTTCAGTAAATATGTCTTGACCATGCTTTGGTTCGTTTTCGAACTTAACTTTAGCCTTCTTTAAAATATCTATCGCCTCGGCGTGGGTGACTCTCGCAAAAGGTTTGTCTTTAACTTCAGTTAGCCTGTCAATTAAACCAGGTTCTACAAACTTATTAAAAAGTGCAAGTTCTGGTTGCAGTTTCAAAAACGCCTCGTTTATTAAAAACTTAACCATTTCCTCGGCTAAAGCCATGTCTTTTTCAAGGTCAAAGAAAGCAATTTCGGGCTCTACCATCCAAAACTCAGCCGCGTGTTTAGGAGTGTTTGATTTCTCTGCTCTAAAGGTAGGTCCAAAAGTATAGACTCTTTGAAATGCTTGTGCGTAAGCCTCGGCGTGTAGTTGTCCAGTTACTGTTAAGATAGCCTTTTTTTCAAAAAAATCTTTTTTATAGTCAGTTTGACCTGGCTTTAGCGTAGAGACTACAAACATCTCACCAGCACCTTCTCCGTCATTTGAAGTTATGATTGGTGAGTTTAGATAAATAAATCCCTTTTCTTGAAAGAAAGTGTGAATAGCGTGTGCAAGTACAGAACGGGTTCTAAAAACTGCGTTAAATAAATTGGTGCGTGGTCTTAACTCAAGGTGTTCTCGCAAAAACTCACGGGTGTGTCTTTTTGGTTGAATTGGATAGTCTGGGTCTGTGTTTTTAATAATTTTGACTTCAATTGCTTTGATTTCAAAACTCTGTGCACGGTCTGGGGTGAGAACTACAACACCAATGACTGAAATAGAAGCACCTGAGTTTAACTTAGCGACATCTGCGAAATTACTCAAACCAGCCTCGTAAATCACTTGGATGTTTTCAAGTCTAAGACCGTCGTTTAAAGCGATAAACCCAAACTCTTTTTGGTCGCGATTAGTTTTAATCCAGCCATTTATAGTAATTTCTTTGCCAGCATAATCTTTGAAGTTGGTGGCTAAAATTTGTGAATCTATTAACATCTCTACTCCTTTTTTAATTTAAGATATCTATATAGTTCTTCAAGTAAATAATAAGTACTTAAAAAACTAATCTTCTTGCTCTTGACTAGGTTTTTTATTTTCAACAAAAGAGATTGTCAAAACTCGGTCTTTACCTTCACCGTGTGAATGAGTCTGAATTTTTTTCCAGTCGCTTAGTTTTTCGTGAATTATATGGCGTTCATATGAGTTTAAGTTTTTGAGTTCTACAGACGCTTTACTTGCCAAAACTTTTTTAGCCTCTTTAGTTGCCAAAATCTCTAAAATGGTTTTGCGTTTAGCAAGGTAACCTGAGATGTCTAAAACAACCTCGGTTTGTTCTTCACAAAACTGCTTTGTCGCGATTTTTGTCAAAACAGCAAGCGAATGCAGTGTGTTTCCACGGTTCCCGATTAAAAAAGCGTTTTCAGAAGTCTCTAAATTAAAAACAATTAGTTTGCCTTGTTCAAGAGTTCTAAACTCAATTTTAAGGTCAATATCAAGAGTCTTAAAGATGTTTTCTAAATACTCCTTGGCAATCAACGCAGGAGATTGTTTGACAAAAACATTAAAAGTTCCAGGAGTAGTTGAAATGGCTTTAAGTTGGGTTGGATTGCAAAGCAGTTCTTTAGCAGCAATTTGAATCGCTGCCTCTGCAGAATCTGCTTGAATGTTGTCAAGTTCTTTAATATTCATAATTATAATAACTCCTCTGTTTGGGGTTTGTTTTCTTTTTTAATTGAAACAATTTTATAAAAAGCGGTTTGACCGATTGAAAATAAGTTACCAATTATCCAGTAAAACGCCAGCCCACGGTCGTTAATTGACCACCAAGTCATCACGCCCGCCATGATAATTCCGAAAATCAGCATCATGTGTTGGTTGCGTTTAGGGTCTTTTTTAGGGTCAATTACTACAGTTCTTGCGTCTTTTTCGCGCATTTTTGCGGTTTTATATGAACTGATTAGCTGAATTAAAACCATGGTGCAAAATACGATAAATGCAAGTAGATAGTTAGTTAAGTCTTTACCAGCGCCTAAGTTCAGACCCATAAAAGATTTATCCCAAACTTGGTATGCGTAGTATCCACCTTCCACGGTAACTCGGTTAATAGTGTTATAAACTCCAATAAAAATTGGCATTTGCAAGAATGGAATTAAGAAAGAGGAGAAACCTACTTTGTGTTTGCGATAAATTCGCATCGTCTCCATTTGTTTTTGTTGAATAAAGGCTTTGTCTGTTCTGCCCTGATATTTACGCTCTAGTTTATTTAAGTCAGGGGTCATTTTCTGCATTCTGGCAGACATTACATTAGTGCGGGCGTAAATTGGCCAGGCCAAGATACGAACGATAATTGTTGTAAAAATGATACCAATTGCGAATTTACCAGCAATTGAGGTATTTCCAAGCAACCAACCCATCCAGGCTGTGGTTAAGTAGTCGAACCAACCAAAAGTTTGTTTGTGTAAAGGATACTGGCCTCCACCTACAAAAACGTCGGTTGTTAGCTTAAAGTCGCTGTATTTTGCTAAAAACTCAGAGTTTTCACTTAACGCTGAATTAAAGTTAATTTGATAGCTGTAAGTAATTACTTCTTTGTCTTTGTTTTTAACTAAATATCTAGCTTGTTCAAAATTGCTATCTATGACTTTTTTGGCAATTAAGTCCTTAGTTTGGATTTTCTTATCGTGTCCTTCTTCAAGTTCTAACAGACTTTTTGTGTAAAGTGATTTTTCAATAACTTCAGGCTCTGGTGCTTTATCTAAATTAAAACGATAAATATTGCTAAACTTAACTAAGTCAGAAAAATTAACGCGCTCACCAATTCTTCTAAAGAACGGAAAAGGTGTTAAAACAGGGTTTTTAGCGTTACCGATATTCAGTTCGTAAGTTTGGAAATACATGCTAGCTTTGCTTGCTTTGAAAAGTGCTTTGTCGTAAACCACATTAAAAGTGCGAGTGATATTTTTGTCTTGCACATCGGTTAAAGTGACGTCAATTAGTCCGTTTGCATCAACTTTCTCACCAAGAGTTAGTCTGTATCCGTCTTTGAAGTTGCCACGATCAAGTTGTTGAACAGATCCGTCTTCAAGTAGACGATATACTGAAAGAGAAGGTAAGTTTTCAGTAAGCGGGGCAAGTGCTCTAAAGTCATTTCCTTGCAGAGAAACTTCTTTGCCTGAATTTAGTTGAACTCGCTCTGAGTAGGTACCAAATTGATGGTATAGACCAATGATTTTTTGTTTTTTATTACAAGACACTAAAGTAAAAACTAAAACTGCTGAAATAAAAAACAAAAGCAGGGTTTTGATTTTATTCATTGTTCCTCCACTTTATAGATTTTATTTAAAGAACCAGTCAGTTCTTTTTTAATTTCTATAAATGTTAGTATTGCTGCTACAGGTTTAACTACAACTATTGTTAAAAAACTTAATTTGCATTGTTTATAGTTTCTCAAAATATTTCTGATTTGTCTTTTAATTTTGTTGCGTTGAACAGCGTTGCCAAATTTTTTACCAATCGAGATACCAAACCTGGAGTGTGGTTCTTCTGTTTGTCTAAACACAATTCTAAAGTGCAGTGTGCTGAATTTCTTGCCGGTTTTAAATATTTGGTCAAACTCTGCGTATTTTTTGACTCTGTATTTTTTTTCCATAATGTGTATAAAAAACCACCTTAAAATATTCAATTTAAAAATATTTATCTGGTGGTTAGGTTCAAATATTTATTTAAATTATTTTTGGTGTTTAGTGTCACTAACTGTTAAAACTAAACGTCCTTTTGCACGTCTTCTTTGTAGAACTCTACGGCCGTTTGCAGTGCTCATTCTTTCCATGAAACCATGTGTACGTGCTCTTTTAATTTTACTTGGTTGATATGTTCTTTTCATATTAGTCCTTTCAAACAATGCTCTTAAAAGTTTAACACATCGTAGCTTTTTTTGCAATTTTTTTTAATGCGTAAATTGAGAATATTGGTTTATTTTTAGCGAGTTCAACCAAACTGTTTTTTATCCACAATATTTGATTTTAACCACAATGTGGACAACTTGTGTGTGGAAAACAAAATGTGTAGATGTGGATAAGTTCGCGAAAATCGGCTATTTAAAAGGTTCTTTTGGCTTAGTTGTCCACAATTTTACCCACATTAGTCGGGCCTTATGCAAGTTATCCACAGAAAATGTGGATAAACTAAATTGTTTTTGTTTACATTGTATTGATAAAATACTTACACAAAAGGAGAACTTATGGACAGCGACGTAAAAAAACTGTGGTCAGACATTATCAGCCAACTTAAAAACGAAATTGAAGAAGAGAGTTTCGACTCACTTTTTGGAAATAAAACGAGTATTTATAGGGTAGATAACAACATTGTCTATATTTTGGTAGATAACGATTTTGTCAAAACTAGACTTTCTGTATACCACAGCGATAAAATTAACGAAATCGCGGCTACTCTGTTTCAAGAAACTCCATTGTCATTTAAATTTATTACAGAAACCGACCTTGAATATGAAAAAGAAAAAGAAAGTCCTGCTGCTTTTGAAACCGATGGTTACCTTGACAGTAAATTAAACCCAAAGTACACTTTTTCTAACTTTGTGGTCGGAGTTTCAAACTCTTTTGCATATCGCTGTGCGATTTCTGTTGCTGAGCAGCCTGCTTCAACTGGAAACCCTTTCTATATTTCTGGGGCGGTAGGGGTCGGCAAAACTCACCTAATGCACGCAATTGGCAACGAAATGATTAAAAATAACCCAAATTTAAAAGTTCTATATATTCCTGCAAGCACTTTTGTTGAAGAATTTACTAGCGTTTTTTATGGGAGTGATAAAACTAGCCGCATGCAACAGTTTAACAAAAAATTCAAATCTTTAGACTGTCTGCTGATTGACGATATTCAAATGATTAGCGGTGCTGAAAAGACTCAAAATGAATTTTTTAAGCTATATGAACACCTTCATAACTCAAATAAACAAATAGTTTTAGCCTCTGACCGCAAAACTAGTGAACTGCAAAACATCCACTCTCGCCTAGTTTCTCGCTTTGCGTGGGGCTTGACTGCCAGTATAGAAGTTCCAAACGACGAACACCGCGTCTCAATTTTAAAAAGAAAAGCCAGCGAAATGTTTGCACCAGAAATCGCAAGTCAAATTGGCGAAGACATTTTAATGTATATCGCTAAAGTTATTAAAACCAATGTGCGTGATTTAGAGGGTGCATTGTATTCATCTATCATGAACTGCACAATGTCTAACATTCCAATTAACTTAGAAAACGTCAAAGAAGCCATTCGCGTGCTTATCAACGCACAAACCGAGACTTTTGTGCCAAAGGCTTCAGTTGAAAAAGAAGTTAACAACATAATTTCGGTAGTTGCTAAATACTATGAACTTCAGCCTTTTGACATTCTTTCGTTAAAGAAAAGTTACAAAGTTGTCACCGCTAGACACCTTTGTATGTATTTAATTCGCCAACACTATAACTTGGTTTTTACAAAAATCGCGAAACTTTTCAACCGTAAAGACCATACTACCGTGATTTCTGCTGTTGAAAAAATTCAAAAAGAAATATCCGAACAGGTTGAGTTAAAAAAAGCTATTGAAGACATTGAAAAGAAACTTGGGATTTTAAAATAGTTTTACTTTTAAAAGACGGACGAACCGTCTTTTTTATTGCAGTTTTAACTTGCCGATAATGTGGAAAACTTAACAAAACTGTGGATAAAATGTGGACAACAAAATACGCTTAATTTGGACGAAATTTGCGTTTTTTTTGCCCTTATAATATAATATAATAGGTGCTTGAAATAGTGGTTTTTGAAGTTATCCACATTTCCACTTTTCCTAACAACAATAAATAGATAATAAAATAAAAAAAAGGAATTTTTATGAACTTTAAAATCAAAACAGAAACCTTAATTGAATACATCAACTTGGTTGCTAAAGCCTTACCAAACAAAAGCCCTAGACCACTTAGTGAAAGCATTAAATTCTCAGTTAAAAAAGACTCAATAAAAATATTTGCGAACCACAAAAACTTAGAGATTATGGCAATAGTTGATACTAACATTGAAGTGCTTGTAGAAGGTAACGCAATCTTAGATGGCAAAACAATTTTAAACATTATTAAGTCACCAGGTATTGCTTTGCACGAAGAAGTTCAGTTCATTCAAATTTCTGAATACCAAGTTCTGATAATCGCTGGAACTTCAGAGTTTAGACTAAATGCTTTAAACTACGACCTTGAACACTTGATTTTTGAAGAAGATGAAAAACCAATTGTCATTTCTAGCGAAGATTTAGCAATTTCTTTAAAAGAAGTGGTTTACTGTACAGCAGATCCAGATGCCAAACCAAGAATCGTTTGTTTAACTGGTGTGAACTTTGCGTTTAGCGAACGCAGATTAACACTAACCGGTAGCGACAACGCTAGACTTGCCCAAAAACGACTTGAAGTTAATTCAAAGAAAAACCTGAATTTAACAATACCTGCCGAATCTATTAAGGAACTGCTTAAAATTCTTGAACAAACTAAAGGCGATGTTGAAATTTCTGTGAACCCACTTTGTTCAAAAGTGTTGTTTGTGATTAAAAATGTCTTCTTTCAAACCGCTGTACTTTCAGATAAATACGGTAATCTAAACAGTGCTACTCAATTTGAAACTAAACTATCAATTCCTTTAAAAACTGTTGAGTTTAGCAATGCCCTTAAAACAATTTCAGCAGTTACTGATAAATCAAAGTCAACTTACTTAATTAACTTCACTTTAAAACCAAACAAGACTTGTGAAGTTGCAACTTCTGAAAACGGAAAAGGTTCGTCTCGCACTATTTTAATTCCAGCAGGAGAAATTTACAATCAATTGGCCGAGACCTTCTTAATGATTTTTTCACTTAAACACTTGCAAGAAGCAATCTTGGTGTATGAAAGTCTTGGTATTGAAGAACTCGCGCTTGAGTTTTACTCAAATGACCGTGCAGTTCGAATTACCTCACTTGAAGAGCCTGAACTAGTTACTCTAATTACCCCTCTTAATAATTTTTAAAAAAGGGAAGTAAAAGTTATGAAACAAATTAAAATTGAAAACATTGAAATCATCAGACGCACCCCAAAGGCTGTGTTAGTAGGATTCCCCACTGAATCTGAATACTCTAAATACGCAGTTTGGTTTCCAAAATCTAAAGTTAACATTAGAGGTAAAACCGCGTTAATTACTTTAGTTGGAGATGAGTATCAACTTGTATTTAAAGAAACCCCGCTACTTGACCGCAACGCTATTGCAAAGGGGTTCTTAACTGAAGTTATTGAAGAAGAAAACTAAAAATTATTTATATTTCTACGTTTTATATTAAGTTTAGTTAAATAAAGGTGCGATTTCTAAGCGCCTTTATTTAATTTTTAAAAACCTTTAACAAAACAACGCAGATATGTAATTTATTTAAAAACACAAGGAGACTAACTTATGGAAAGTAATAACAATTATGGCGCCGAAAACATACAGGTCTTAGAAGGTCTACAAGCCGTTCGAAAACGTCCAGGCATGTACATTGGTTCAACCGGACCAACTGGACTACATCACTTAGTTTGGGAAATTGTAGACAACTCAATTGACGAGGCACTGGTGGGTTTTGCTGACCGCATTCACGTTGAAATTCTGCCAGGTGAGTTAATTCGGGTTTCTGACAACGGTCGTGGAATTCCGGTTGATGTGCACCCTAAAACCAAAGTTTCAACCGTTGAAACTATTTTAACTGTCTTGCACGCTGGTGGTAAGTTTAACAACGACTCATATAAAGTTTCGGGTGGCTTGCATGGAGTGGGTGCGGCTGTAGTTAACGCTCTTTCTTCAAGTTTAGTTGTTGAAGTTAGTCGAAACAACACGCTTTACCGCCAAGAGTTTGCCTACGGCAACGCTGTTAGTGATTTAATTGACACCAAAGTATCAACTACACACACCGGAACCACTATAACTTTTGAGTTTGACCGATCAATTTTTGCAGAATGCGAAGCCTATGACTTTGAGACCCTGCGTGTGCGTGTACAACAACTTGCTTTTTTAAACAAAGGTCTAACCATTTCTATTGTTGACAAAAGACAAACAGACTATGAAGAGTTTATTTACCGCTACGAAGGTGGCTTAAATGAATACGTAACCTTTTTAAATGGCCAAAAAGCCCGAATTAACAAAGAAACTATTTACATTGACACTACTGCTGAAAACACCACTGTTGAACTCGCAATGCTTTACAACGACACCTACACGCCAAATATTTTGAGTTTCGCGAACAACATCTTAACAAAAGAAGGTGGAATGCACGAAGATGGGCTTAAACTAGCACTTTCTCGTGTAATTTCTAAATACGCTACTGACAATAATTTAATTAAGAAAACCGACCAAATTTTGGGCGAAGACACCAGAGAGGGACTAATCGCTGTTTTATCGGTTAAACTACCTGAACCTCAATTTGAAGGGCAAACCAAAACTAAACTCGGAAATCCTTATGTTCGCCCATTAGTTAGTCGTTTAGTTGGTGAAGGCTTGGAGAAATTTTTACTTGAAAACCCACAAACTGCAAAAGCAATTGTTGAAAAGTGTTTGATGGCTTCTAAGGCTAGACTAGCGGCTCGCCGAGCAAAAGAAGCAACCCGCCGCAAAAGTCCACTTGACAATCTAGGGTTTGCCTCAAAACTAGCAGACTGCCGCAACAAGTCACCTGAAAACACAGAACTGTATATCGTAGAGGGTGATTCTGCAGGAGGCTCTGCAAAACAAGGCAGAAACTCAGAATTTCAGGCTATTTTGCCACTACGTGGAAAAGTTTTAAACGTAGAAAAAGAGCGCCTTGACAAAGTTTTGGCTAACAACGAGTTAAAATCTCTGTTTTTAGCGATAGGCTGCGGGGTGTCTAGTGATTTTAACGCAGACAACGCAAGATACCACAAAATTATTATTATGACCGATGCCGATGTGGACGGCGCACACATTAGAACCCTGCTTTTGACTTTCTTTTTTAGACACATGCCAGAACTGATTAACAGAGGTTATGTTTACATTGCTCAACCTCCGCTTTTTAAAGTTCAGCAAGGTAAGAAAATTAACTATATTTATAAAGAAAATGAACTTGAGCCGCTACTTGCTCAACTTGAAGGTAAATACACTATACAGCGCTACAAAGGTTTGGGTGAGATGAACCCTGAGCAACTTTGGGAAACTACGATGAATCCAAAAAACAGAACCTTGCTTAAAGTTGGCATTAACGACGCGGCTTTGGCCGATCAAACTTTTGATATGCTGATGGGTGACAACGTTGAGCCAAGACGTGAGTTTATCCAAGAAAACGCTAAGTTTGTGAAAAACTTAGACATCTAAAGGAGCACACCATGCTTAATTTTTTAGACGAAGAAAAATTAGAAACAGAACTTAACGGAGAAAATTTAGAAGAACTTAGCCAAGACGAAGAGCAAATAGAAGATTTTGAGACTAACCTTGCTGATTTTAAAGACGCCAAAGAAGAACCAGTTGAAATAGTAAGCGAAATCAAAGACTCGTTTCTAGACTACGCGATGTCGGTTATTGTTGACCGAGCACTGCCAGACGTCAGAGACGGGCTTAAACCAGTGCAAAGAAGAATTCTTTACGCTATGAACGAACTTAACATTTTGCCAGGCTCTGCACACAAAAAATCTGCTCGTATCGTTGGTGAAGTAATTGGTAAGTATCACCCTCATGGTGACTCATCTGTATACGAAGCGATGGTTAGAATGGCCCAAGACTTTTCGTATTTGTACCCTTTAGTTGATGGACACGGTAACTTTGGTTCAGTTGACGGAGACGGCGCTGCTGCCATGCGTTATACCGAAGCCAGAATGTCTAAGGTTGCCCTTGACTTAGTCAGAGACCTTGAAAAAGAAACAGTTGATTTTGGTGATAACTACGACGGTAGCGAAAAAGAACCAAAAGTCTTGCCTGCTCGTTTTCCGAACTTACTTGTAAACGGAGTTAAAGGAATTGCCGTTGGTATGGCAACATCAATTCCACCTCACAACATGCAAGAGATACTTGCAGGTACCATAGCGCTGATTGACAACCCAGATTTACCACTTACTGATTTGATGAACATTATTAAGGGACCAGATTTTCCAACGGGTGGCGAGATTCTTGATTTAAACGGCTTGCATCGTGGTTATCTAACCGGACAAGGCCGCGTGGTTATTCGCTCAATTGTTGACATTAACACCACCAAGAGCGGAAAATCACAAATCATTATTAAAGAAATTCCATATATGGTAAACCGCAAATTACTCATTGAAAAAATCTCTGAACTTGTTAAAGAAAAAGTAGTTGATGGAATTGTAGGGATGGCAGATGAATCTAACCGCAAAGGTACTCGCATAGTTCTGGACTTAAGACGAGACGTAATTTCGGAAGTAGTTTTAAATAACTTATATAAATACAGCCAACTGCAGTCTAGTTTTGCGATTAATATGATTGCTTTGGTTAACGGAGTTCCAAAACAACTTGGGCTTATTCCAATACTTCGCAACTTTATTGAGTTTCAAATTGAGTTGTTGATTCGCAAAACTAAGTTTGAATTAAAGAAAGCAGAGGCTAGAATTCACATTATAAAAGGGCTTATTAAAGCGCTTTCAGCAATAGACCTTTGTGTTAAACTAATCAAAGAATCCAAGACTCCAGAAATTGCTAAAACCAAATTGATGGAAAATCTAGACATTGATGAAGTTCAAGCAAAAGCAATTTTAGCCTTGACCTTGCAGAGACTAACAGGTCTTGAAATTGAAAAAATTCACGAAGAGCACCAAGAATTGCTTGCGAAAATTGAGTACTACAACTTAATTTTAAGCAGTTCAGATAAACAAAAAGAAATCATTAAAGGTGAACTTAATGAACTAATTGCTAAATACAACAAGCCACGTAAGTCTATTTTGAACTTCTCAACTTCGCTAGATATTGAAAACGAAGACTTAATTCCACGTAGAGATGTAATTATTACAGTTACCGAAAACGGCTATGTTAAGCGAATAGATGCAGATCAGTATAGAGTGCAGTCTAGAGGTGGAGTTGGAGCAAGTGGCATTAAAGTTAATGAAGACGATAAAGTTCAAGTGATTTTAAAAACCAACTCACATGACCAAATTCTAATCTTTACTAACTTTGGGCGCGTATATCAACTGAAAGCCTTTAAAATTCCTGAAGCCTCAAAACAAGGCAAAGGACTGCCTTTAGTTAACTTAATTGACTTTCAAGAAAATGAACACTTTCAATGTATTACTAATTTAACCCCAGATTTAGAAAACGGATATTTATTTTTCTTAACAAAAGGTGGAAAGATTAAAAAAACTCCAGACAGCGAGTTTAGCCGAGTTAACGCAAACGGAAAAAAAGCCATTCAGTTAGTTGAAGACGATGAACTGCTTCAAGCTGTGCACTTTGAAGGAAATCCTTTTATTATGATTGCCACCAAACACGGACAGGCTTTGAAATTTAAGTCTGATACTCTTCGTCCACTTGGTCGCACATCTCAAGGTGTACGCTCAATTTCTTTAGCAGAGGGTGATGAAATTATTGGCTGCTCTATTGTTAAAGACGACGAAACCGATGTTTTAGTGATTTCTGAACTTGGCCTTGGTAAGCGAACTCAAGCAAAAGAGTACCGCACAACTTCGCGTGTCGGAAAAGGTGTGAAAACTATGAAAATCACCGAAAAAACCGGTAGCCTAGTAGCGCTTATCGTTGCAACTGACCAGCAAGACTTAATTGCTTCAACTAATTTAGGTGTAGTAATTAGAACCCCGATTGCCGAGATTTCCAGAACTTCTCGTAACACCCAAGGCGTTAAAATTATCAAACCAGCCGAAGGCTCAAAAGTCCAAACTATTACCTTGGACGAGTCTTTTCAAGAAACCGATAAAATGCCTCAAAGCGAGATAGAAAGCGAGTAAGCATAGATGTTTGATTTAAATTATTTACAAAAAAACTTTAAAAAAGTCCAAAATAAGTTAGCGTTAAGACCAAACTTCAATAAGGAAGAGTTTGCAAAACTGCCTAAACTAATTTCAAATAAGCGCCGAATTCAAGCAGAGATTGACAATTTAAGAGCTAAGAAAAATACACTAACTGCGCAGATCCCAGAACTTAAAAAACAAGACAAAGACATTACCTTGGTGCTAGCCGAAAGCAAAGAATGTGGTGAAAAAATTTCTAAACTTACTCAAGATTTTGAAGTTGTTTCTAAAGAACTTGAAGACTTGATTTTAGATCTGCCAAATATTCCCGACAGCGAAGTAACTTTCGGCAAAGACGAAAATGAAAACACCGTAATTAAAACTTACCTTGAACCTACAAAATTTGACTTCACTCCAAAAGATCACGTTACTTTAAATGAGCGACTTGGGCTGTTTGACTTTGAGCGTGCAAGCAAAGTTGCAGGTGCTAGATTTGTCTACGACATCGGACTTGGTGCAAGACTAGAGAGAGCGCTAATTTCGTTTATGTTAGACCTTCATTCTAAACGTGGCTACATTGAGTGTATTCCACCTTATTTAGTGTCAAAAGACTCAATGTATGCAACTGGTAAGTTTCCGAAATTTATGTCAGAGGCTTATCATCTTGAAGACACTGAACTTTATTTAAACCCGACTGCAGAAATTCCAATGATTGACATGTATAGAAACGAAATTTTGGATTTTGGTGTTTTGCCACTCAAATACTGCGCCTACTCAACTGCCTTTAGACCAGAAGCAGGAGCTGCTGGTAAAGACACCAAGGGTCTAATTCGGCAACATCAATTTCACAAAGTTGAACTAATTGCTTTCACTAAACCAGAAGAAAGTAAAAAAGAACTTAAGAAAATGTTAAAAGAAGCCGAACTAGTTCTGCAAAAACTAGAGTTGCCTTACCGAGTTGTTAGATTGTGCTCAGGTGACTTAGGCCACTCAATGTCTTTAACTTACGACATTGAAGTTTGGTTGCCCGGACAAAACAAATATAGAGAAATTTCTTCTGTTTCAACTGCTAACGACTACCAATCAAGACGTGCAAATATTCGTTTTAAACGCACAAAAGACGCAAAAACTGAGTTTGTACACACTCTAAACGGTTCAGGTGTGGCAGTTGGTAGATGCGCGATTGCTATAATTGAAAACTACCAACAAGCAGATGGCACAATTTTAATCCCAAAAGCATTGCAAAAATATATGGGAGTAAAAGAAATCAAACCTATAAAATAAAAAAAGAAAGTCTATTTCAGACTTTCTTTTAATAAATGTTCAGTTTCTTTAAAATCAATAGGCTCAATTTCAAAGCGTTGGGTTTTAAACTCAAGGCCAGTATATCTAGGAATTACATGAATGTGAAAATGCATCACCTGTTGATTGGCTAACTTGCCTGCGTTTGTATAGATATTCACACCTTTAGCGCCTAAAGCAGTTTGCATAGTTTGTGCGATTTTTTGGCTAACTTTAGTTAAGTGCATCAAGGTTTCTGTATCTATATCTAAAAAGTTACATGCATATGTCTTTGGTATTACTAGAGTGTGTCCCTTGCTTAATGGATTGATATCTAGAAAAGCCAAACACAATTCATCTTCATACACTATGTTTGCAGGAATTTCCCTATTGATTATTTTACTAAAAATTGTTTCCATTATTACCTCATTTTTTAAAAATTATACTAAATTCAGAAAGGAGTTGCAATGAAAGACAGAGTTATAGTAGACCCAATTTACGGCTACGTTATTTTAAAAGAAGATATTATTAAACGCTTAGTTGATACTAAGTTTTTCCAAAGGTTACGCCGTATTTATCAAATGGGCAATTCCTTTTTTGTATTTCCTTCTGCTGTGCACACTAGATTTTCACATTGCCTCGGGGTTTATGAACTTGCAAGACAAATTTCAGAAAAATTGCCAATTTCAAAAAGAGAGCAACTAATTTTAATGGTTTCGGCCTTACTTCATGACATCGGACATGGCCCTTTTTCACATTTGTATGATAGTCTAGTTAACGGAGTTCACGAATTAAGAGGTGCTTATATTATTGCAAGCGATCCCGAGATTAGCGGTATTTTAAATGAAGTCGACAAAGAGTTTGTCAAAGACGTTTGCTCAGTCTTAACAAAAGACAAAAGATTTCCTTTACTTGAATCTATACTATCTAGTCAACTAGATATTGACAGACTAGACTACTTAAAAAGAGATGCGTATTTTGCAGCAGTTAAAACTGGAGATATAGACTCATCTAAACTAATTAACAGTCTAACTGTCCACGATGGGAAGTTGTGCTTTAAGGAAAGCGCAGTATATGCAATTGAAAATTATTTAATTTCTCGCTATCACATGTATATGCAGGTTTATTTACATCCTAGCGTAATAGGCCGTGATTTTAATTTAATGGAGATTTTTAAAGACCTGGAAAGTATCGAAGATCCTCTACTTAAAAAAGTTTTAAAATCGCCTAACGACCCAGATTTAAACTTATTTTTAAATTTAGACGATGCATATTTTTTAACTTATTTTAAACAACTTAGCGAAAGCAATTCACAGACCGCTAAGTTAGCACAAGAGTTCATATATCGCCAAAACTGGCAACCAAAAGAATTCTCTGGCGAAAAACCAAATGTTAGAGTTTGGGAACTTAAAAAACAAATTTATGATTTTCAAAAAGAACCAATTTTACTTTTAACTCAAGATAAGCAAATAGTTAGACTACAAGACTACTCTGATTTCGTTGCAAACTTAGCAAAGCGTGCAAAAGTTGTAAAACAATATACTTGGGGCAAATAATGCAAGTATTTGTAGTTGAAGGGAAAAACGACATTAAGGTTGTCAAAAGCGTATTTCCTGAAAGTATTTGTATTAAAACTAACGGTCTTGGCATTAACAAGACAACTATTGACCAACTCAAAAGCCTTGAAAAAGACAACGAAATAATTGTAATTACAGATCCTGACAGTGCTGGTACTAAGATTAGAAACATTGTTTTATCAGAAATCCCTTCTGCGAATTTTTTAGATTTACCTAAAGACAAATGTATCAAAAAGCGTAAAGTTGGGCTCGAAAACCTATCTAAAGAAGACTTCTTAAAAATACTAAACACTGGTAAATTGCTCAACAAGGCTATTTTAAAGCAAAATAATTTTTCTTTATCGGATTTAGTTGAACTAAAAATAACAGGTCCTGAAAGCAGAGGAAACAAAAATAAACTACACTCCCTGCTTGGTATTCATCACTTCAATACAAAGCAACTTCTGAATTTCTTAAATAATTCAAATTACACAAAACAACAATTAAAAGAGGTCTTAAATGCATAAGTTCAAAAAACATTTTGGCCAAAACTTCCTAAATGATTTAAACATTTTAAACAAAATAGGTGCTGAAGTTAGACCTGATTTAAATATTTTAGAAGTTGGACCAGGAGAAGGCGCGCTTACCAAAATTCTTTTAAAAAAATCAAAATCAGTCTTTTCTGTAGAAATAGATAAAGAGCTGACAGAGAAACTAACAGACCTTAAAAATCAGCACAAAAACTTTAATTTCGTTATCGCTGATTTTCTTGAATATAGCCTTACTGGGCAAAATTACGATATTGTGATTGGCAATATTCCTTACTATATATCTTCAGACATAATCTTTAAAATCATCAATAGCCAAGTTTCTGAATTTATCTTAATGGTTCAAAAAGAATACGCAGATAGACTAGTTGCCGGTGTTGGTTCTTCAGAATACTCAAAGTTAAGCGTTTCAGTTCAAAGTTTCTTTGAAGTTAAAAAAGCGTTCACTGTTTCTAAAAACTGCTTCTATCCAGTTCCAAAAGTAGATAGTGCAGTTGTTTATTTTCAAGCAAAACAAGCATTGATTTTAGAAACCCAAAAACAAGTGTACTTTGAGTTCTTAAAAACTTGTTTCTTTTCTAAACGAAAAACTCTGTTTAATAATTTGCTTAAAACTAAAATTGAAAAACAAGATATTTTAAATGTTTTTAAAGACCTTAAAATCAATCAAAACATCAGAGCAGAAAAACTGACGGCAATTGAGTTTCAAAACTTGTTTTTAAGGTTGATCAAAATTAAGGAGGAAATATGAAAGCAAAGGCTTATGCCAAAATCAATCTAGATTTAAGAGTGGGTGAGGTAATGGAAAACGGTTTGCATGAAATCATTTCTATTGTTGCACCAATTTCTTTGCATGACAAAATCTGGGTTAAATTGACAAACAAATCCAAAAACCAAATCGTTTCTAAAACTCCTTGGTTTAAAGTAGATAAACTAAGTCAGTTTTTAACTGACTTTCAAACTGACTTTCAACTTACTAAAAAGGTAGCACTGTCAATTCAAAAAAATATTCCGCTAGGCGCTGGACTAGGCGGTCTTAGTACTGTGCTTGCAACTCTTTTAAATTGTTTGTCTTCTTTATATAAGTTAGATTTAACACTAATGCAAAAAGCAGACTTTATTGAAAAATACGGACAAGACTGCATTTACTTTTTAAAGCCACTGCCTGGCGTGATGCTAAAAACTGGTTCAACTGTTGAGTATCTTGGTAAATGCCCTTTTAAGTATGTACATTTAAAAAACTTTAGTGAACCTTTTGAAACTGAGCGCATGTATCAAAAAATAAAACCTTCCGAAATTGACACCGAGAAAGTAAAAGAACTAATTAAGTTATTTAATGAAGGTAAAACTGATCAGTTTTGGGCGAGTGTTCAAAATGACTTTGATAAGGTATATGAACTTATTAACCCTGAAGAACAGGCTGTATATCTTGCACTTAAAAAAACATCCTTTAAACTACAGACTACTGGTTCTGGTTCTTCTGTTTATACACTTGACGGAAATTTTGAAGATAAACAAATTAAATATCCTGCGATTTCTTATTTTAAGAGATACAAATTTTTAAACTACCAAAACATTAAATTTAGCAAACAATCCACTTTTAAAAAAACTCTTTACTTTTTACAAAAACTTATCTTTGTTTAAATTTATAGAACCAATTTTATCAATAAAGTTGAAATGTACCTCATTTTCTAAGCACAAGAAATGAGGTATTTTTTTATGCGGTGTATGTGAAGAAAATTATGAAGTTACTTCATTGTTTATCTAAAGTTGTGCATTTAACTCTAATGGCTGATCACAATAATCACAAACATTTTTATTTTATAAAAACTTCGCTATTAGCGAAAATATATTTTTAAGTAAAAAAAACAATTGAAAATTTTACTTAAAAATTGTATACTTAGGCTAAGTAAAGTAAACTTTACTTAAAAGGCGAAATTATGAAATTAGAAACTAACAGAGCAGGTATTTTAAAGAAGATGCAAAGCGGCTACGAATGTTTTGTTCCACACGATTTAAAACATTTGAAATTAAATATAAACGCTGAACTTCAAAGTTTAATCAATAAAGCTAACTTACTTTTAGGTAAATTAGACGGAATGGCTACAATTTTACCAGACATTGATTTATTTGTCTCTATGTATGTGCAAAAAGAAGCAGTTATCAGTTCGCAAATAGAAGGTACACAAGCATCACTAATCGACGTTTTACAAAAAGACAGGAAACAAGAAAAAATCAACGAAACCGCTGAAATTATTAATTACGTCAAGGCAGCTAACTATGCTTTTAATAGATTAAAAGAACTGCCACTATGCATGCGACTAATTAAAGAAACCCATTCTATTTTGTTGTCAGATGTTCGTGGTAGTGAAAAACTACCAGGTGAGTTAAGACGATCTCAAAACTGGATTGGCTACCCTGGATGTACACTAAGCACAGCGAGTTTTGTGCCACCAGCTCCTGCAGAAATGGAAAACGCTTTAAGTGATTTAGAGAAGTATATCCACGAAGAGAGTCCAATTTCTAATTTAGTTAAAATAGCGTTAATTCATTACCAATTTGAAACAATACATCCGTTTTTAGATGGCAACGGCAGGATAGGTAGATTATTGATAGTGTTATTTTTAAAGGAACAAGGTTTGATTGAATACCCTGTTCTTTATTTAAGTTATTTTTTTAAAACAAATAGATCTATCTACTATGAACTCTTAAATAACGTCCATACTAAAGGAGAATTTGAAGAGTGGGTTACGTTTTTCATAAAAGGAATTTGTGAAGTATCTGAAGATGCTATTTCATCTATCAAAAAGATTATAAAACTTAAAAAAGTAGACATAGAAAAAATTAGAAAAGCTACAAAAAGAAATGTTTCAAATTTACTTTCGGTATACGCTTTTCTGTTAAAACATCCCATTTTAGAAGTCAAAGATATCTGTAATTTCTTAAGTTTAAGTAAACCTACTGCAAATATTTTGCTAGAAACGCTAACAGACCTGGGAATACTTGAACTTCTTGAGGATAAAAAACGATATAAACAGTATGTCTATAGACAGTATGTTGATATTCTTTCTGAAGGAACTGCACTAGAGTAAGAACTAAAAAACACTTAAACAAAGTAAAAACACCCCATTTCCAATTATCTAAGAAATAGGGTGTTTTATTTTTAACCTAAGTTAATTAACGGTTGTAGAACTCAACAATAAGTTGTTCGTTAATTTCTTGAAGCACTTCTTTTCTTTCAGGGAAACGTACAAAAGTTGCTGCTTTTTTGTTTTCGTCTAATTCAACAAATTCAAAACTTCTGAATTTAGCCTCTAGACTTTCTTTCACAACAAGTAAATCTTTCGAACGTTCTTTTAAAGAAATAACTTGACCTGGTTTTAGACGCATTGATGGAATATCTGCTTTTTTGCCATCAACTAAAATGTGTCCGTGGTTAACAAGCTGTCTTGCTTGTTGGCGAGTTCTAGCAAGGCCTGCTCTATAAACTAAGTTATCTAGTCTAGATTCTAGTAGCTTGATGAAGTTTTCACCTAAGTTACCTGCAAGTTTTTTAGCCTCGTGGAAAGTTTTGACAAATTGTTTTTCAGATACACCGTATGTAAATCTAACTTTTTGTTTTTCATTTAACTGAGAACCATAGTCAGATACTTTAGCGCGTCTTTTGCCGTGTTGACCAGGAGCATATGCTCTTTTTTTCAGTTCTTTGGCAGTTTCTGAAACTGAATAGCCTAAACGGCGAGATTTTTTCCAAGTTGATCCTAAGAAACGTGACATATATTTTTACCTCCTTATAGAATAAGTCAGCAAAACGTATTTATTTAACTTTATAATCTTTAAATTGCCTCATTTGTAAAGCAATAAACAAACTACTACATCCTAAGTTAAAGATATTTAAAGCAAATAAATGCGTGCTTTAACAATTAGAAAGTATACAACAGTTTAGTGATTTTGGCAATTATGATGTATTTTTTATTTTATTTTTAATCGTTCTTTTTAGATTATGTAAGTATACACTTAGGTGTTATTTTAGTTAGGTAGATATTTGTAAAAGGTTATGTTTTTTACAGGTAATTTTATTTTTAAACGACTAGTTATATTTTTGTGAAAAGTTTAGGTTAAATTATTATCAAAATGGCTTGCAAAATAGGGGACAAAGTGGTATATATAAATGTCCCCAAAAGGAGAGCGTATGGAAAACAATTTTGAAAAAATCCAAAATTTATTACGAACTAAAGCCGAATTGCAAGCAAGACTCAGTTTGATACCTTATGATGGATCGGTTGAGATAAAAGATGTTACGGGAAAAAAATATCTTTATATACGAAAAAGAGAGGCGGGGAGAAAGACATCAACTT
>CAUTRH010000002.1:0-18796 GCA_963540905.1 uncultured Acholeplasmataceae bacterium
CGAAGACGTTGAATACATGGACGTCTCTTCTAAACAAATCGTGTCTGTTGCAACAGCAACCATCCCTTTCCTTGAACACGACGAGGCGTCTCGTTGTTTAATGGGTGCCAACATGCAACGTCAAGCCGTGCCAGTTATCAAACCAGAGGCACCACTAGTTGGAACCGGAATTGAGTATCGTGCTGCTAAAAACTCAGGTACTTCAGTGGTTGCTAAAAACGCAGGATACGCGGTATACGTGGATGCTAAACGAATAGATGTCCTTCCAATTCCTGAGAAAACCATTAAACACGACGGTAAAATCTTGTTTGCCCCAAACTCAGACTGGTCAGCAGAGCAAGCGCTTAAAATCTATAAATATAGGCTTGCCGACACCGATGTATATACACTGATTAACTACGAACGCTCAAACCAAAATACTTCAATCGTTCAAAAACCAATTGTAAACGTTGGTGACTGGGTTGACCTAAACGAAACTATCGCAGACGGTCCTTCTACCGACAACGCAGAACTTGCTCTTGGCCGCAACGTTACAGTTGCTTTCATGACTTGGGAAGGCTATAACTTTGAAGACGCCGTTATAGTTTCCGAAGACTTAGTTAAAAACGACGTCTATACGTCTGTGCATATTGATGAATACCAAATTCAAACTAGAGACCTTCGCAACAACATCGGAAAAGAAGAGTTTACCAACGAAGTTCCAAACGCCAACCGTCAAGCTGTGGCTAAACTTGACCAAAAAGGTGTAATTCTGCTTGGTTCAGAAGTGAAAGAAGGCGACATTTTAGTTGGTAAAATCACCCCTAAAGGTGGTGCTGAACCTTCTCCGGCTGAAAAACTAATTCAAGAAATTATTGGCGAAAAATCCAAAGAATACAGAGACACTTCACTTAGAGTTCCACATGGTGGCGGTGGTATTGTTCAAAAAATCCAATACTTTTCTAAGAAAAACAAAGACCAACTGCCTCCTTCTGTAAACGAACAAATCAAAGTTTTTATTGCTAAAAAAAGAAAAATCAGAGAAGGCGATAAAATGGCTGGGCGACATGGTAACAAAGGTGTTATCTCTATAGTCGTGCCACGCGAAGACATGCCATACATGGCAGACGGAACACCTGTTGACATCATGCTAAACCCGCTTGGTGTACCTTCTCGTATGAATATCGGCCAAATCCTTGAGCTTCATTTGGGATATGCTGCTAAAAAACTTGGAATTAAAATCGCAACTCCGGTTTTTGACGGGGTTGAAAACGCCGATCTTGTCGATATCTTAAAAGAAGCAAACTTACCGCTAAACGGTAAAATGACACTTTACGACGGAAGAACTGGTGAGCCTTTTAGAAATCCAGTTTCAGTTGGTGTGATGTACATGATTAAGCTGTCGCACATGGTAGACGATAAACTACACGCTAGAAACGTCGGACCTTATACTTTAGTAACTCAACAACCTATGGGTGGAAAGGCACAAAACGGTGGCCAAAAACTAGGGGAAATGGAAGTTTGGGCGCTGTATGGTTATGGTGCCGCACACGTCCTTCAAGAAATGCTGACCATCAAGTCAGACGATAAGGTTGGAAGAAACAAAGCGTATTCTGCAATTACTCAAGGCAACTTAATTCCGCGTCCATCTCTGCCTGAATCTTTCCACGTGCTGACCCGAGAACTGCAAGCCCTTGGTATTTATGTTGAGTTAATCAACTCAGAAACTGGCGAAAATGACGCTGTTAAATCACTGCTTGACTTAAAACCTGCACGCAGTAATGGAGGTATTTAAAAATGCTAAAAGCCTACGAAAAACAAAGCATTAAAGACATTAAAATCATTTCTGAAGAAACAAAAGAGTTCTTAAAAAATATCGCCGTTCACACTTTGGGTGATTTAAACTTATTTTCAGTTTCTCAATACCAAAGTATTTTTTCTGAATGCACTGAAGATGTACTGAAAGACATCAAAACACTTTTAACTAAAAACTATTTACCCGAAAAAATCCAACAACTATTTACCGAAGCCGAAGTCATTAAGTTTTTCAAAGAAAGTGGATTTGCTGACCTTAAGTCAATCTTAACCGCACCACGTTCTAACTTATTTCAAATTTTAAAAGACGACGACTTTCTTTTAGCTGAAACCAATCAACTTTTTACTTTCTACGGTCAAACTCCGTTAACTGAGGCTGATTTTGACGAAAAACTAGACTTGGTTTCTTCGCAAACTAAGGTTGCCGAAATTAACGTCGCTGAGCGTTTAAAATCAGTTGACGACACTCATATCACTGGCTCTAAACTATACCGACACATGCGAATTCGCTTAGCCTCACCTGATGAAATCAGAACTTGGTCTTACGGGGAAGTTAAGTCTCATGAAACCATTAACTACCGAACTGCCAAGCCAGAAGTTGGTGGGTTGTTCTGCGAAAAAATATTCGGGCCAACTAAAGACTTTCAATGTGCTTGCGGTAAGAAACAAAGCGGCAACAAAGGCCAAATTTGTCAAAAATGTGGAATTGAGATTACCGAATCTCTAGTTCGCCGCGAAAGAATGGGCCATATTGAACTAAAAAGCCCAGTAGTGCATACTTGGTTTTTCAAAAACTCACCATCACGACTTGCGATTTTACTTGGAATTAAAGCCAAATCCTTAGAAGAGGTTGTCAACTACGCAGCCTACATCGTAACAGATCCTGGCAACACTCCACTTAAACGCAAACAAATCTTGTCAGAACAAGACTACGCTGCGATTAACGAAGAGTACTATGGTCGCTTTCAGGCACAAACTGGTGCTGAAGCCATTCAAACCCTTTTAAAAGCACTAGATTTAGACCACGAAATCCGCGTACTTCGCAAGAAATTCCGCACTTCAACTAAACAAAAACGTCAAAACATCATCAAACGTCTGGAAATCGTGGAAGCATTCTACTCATCTGACAACCGCCCTGAGTGGATTGTTATGCCGGTAATTCCAGTAATTCCGCCAGACCTTCGTCCGATGGTCCAACTAGACGGAGGCCGTTTCGCGACAACTGACCTTAACGACCTTTATTGCAAAATAATTAACCGCAATAACAGGTTAAAAAAAGAACTTGACCAGTTTACAACTTCGCTTATTCTTAAAAACGAAAAACGTTTAATTCAAGAAGCCGTAGACTCACTGTTTGACAACTCAAAACGCGGAAACAAAAAAGCGCTTGCTTCAAACGCACGTCCGCTTAAATCACTTTCCGATTTGCTTCGTGGCAAACAAGGTCGATTCCGTCAAAACCTACTTGGTAAACGTGTTGACTACTCAGGTCGTTCCGTAATTATCGTGGGTCCGAACCTAAAGATGTATCAGGCCGGAATTCCGCGCGAAATGGCAATTACTTTATTTAAGCCGTTTGTAATTAACCGCCTGCAAGAAAACTTAGAAGTAACTCGCCAAAAAGCCGTTGAAATGTACGATAACCGCACTAAAGAAGTTTGGCAAGTTTTAGAAGAAGTAGTTCGTGAACACCCAGTGCTACTAAACCGTGCGCCTACTTTGCACCGCTTGTCAATTCAAGCGTTTGAACCAAAACTAATTGATGGCAAGGCTATTCGTCTGCATCCTTTGGCAACAACCGCATTTAACGCCGACTTTGACGGTGACCAAATGGCCGTGCACTTGCCGCTTTCACCAGAAGCGCAGGCTGAGGCTAGACTACTTATGTTAGCTTCTAACAACATCTTAAACCCAAAAGACGGAAAACCAGTTGTTACACCTTCTCAAGATATGGTGCTTGGAAACTACTTCTTGACAACCGAAGAGCGCTACGTTGAGTCTGACCCTAAAACTCATCAACACAAAAACGAAGGTATGTTAATATCTTCAATTGACGAGGCAAAAAACGCACAAAGCGCAGGTATCATTGACTACCACACCAGAATTTTAGTGCGTCCGCAAATCCTTAACCGTCGTTTTACTACTGACATTCAAGCCAGACGGCTAACTACTACTTCACGTACCTTAACTTTTAAAGAAATTATGCCAGATGGTTTCTTTTACTTAAATGAACCAACTGAGTATAACTTAACCCAAGGAGTTCCTCAATCTTACCTACTTGACTGCACTAAAGACCCAAAAGTCTACTTTGCGCAAACTAAAGACCAACCACTACCTGAACCTTTTAAAAAATCATTTTTAGGAAAAATTATTGACACTGTCTTTAAACACTACGATGTAACTAGAACTTCTGTGATGCTAGATGACTTGAAAGACTTGGGCTTTAAGTACTCAACTGTCTCTGCTGTTACAATTTCTTACGACGACATCAAGGTTTATTCAAATAAAGCCGCAATCTTAAAAGAATCTCAGGCTAAAATTGAGCAAATTACTAACTACTTTAACATGGGTATGTTGACCGACAAAGGTCGTTCTCGACAAATTATTAACGTTTGGGAAAACACCAAAACCGAGATTTCTCGCGGACTTGAGCAAGAACTTAACCGTGAAAACCCGATTTACGTAATGTCCGATTCAGGTGCTCGTGGTAACATTCAAAACTTCGTGCAGTTAGCCGGAATGAGGGGTATTTTAAACAACCCTAAGGGTGAACAAATAGAAGTTCCAGTTAAATCATCATTTAAAGAAGGTCTAACCGTTTCTGAGTTCTTTATCTCAACCCACGGTGCCCGCAAAGGTTCAACCGATACAGCCTTGAAAACCGCACAATCTGGTTACTTAACTCGCCGACTTGTAGACGTTGCGCAAGGTGTTATCATTACTCTTGATGACTGTGGTACTGAAAACGGGGTGTTTGTCAAAGATATACTTGATAAAGACCAAAAAGTAGTCTGCAGTTTGGAAGAACGTCTACACGGCCGCTTTGCTGCCCAAAAGGCGTATGACAAAAACAATCTACTAATTGTTGACAAAAACGAACTAATAACTCAAGAGGCCGCGGCTAAGATTGCCGAAAACTACTCTGAGTTTAAAATCAGAACTAATTTAACTTGTTCGGCAATTGACGGACTTTGTGTGAAGTGCTATGGTCTGAACTTAGCAACTAACTCAATTGTAGAAGTCGGTGAAGCCGTTGGTGTTGTGGCAGCACAATCTATCGGTGAACCTGGTACTCAGTTAACGATGCGTACTTTCCACACCGGTGGTGTGGCATCAGCATCCGACATTACTCAAGGTCTTCCTCGTATTCAGGAACTTTTTGAGGCTAGAACTCCAAAAGGAAAATCTGTAATTTCTGAGTATTTTGGTAAAGTTAGCCAAATTAGTCGTCCACAATACGGTCAGCCTAGTGTGGTTATTGAAGACCGTCAAGGCAAAACTCACACTTACTCAATTGAGTCAAACGCCGATATTTTAGTCAAAGTTGGAGATTCTGTACAACCAGGAACTTCGCTAACTCCGGGTTCAATTCACCCGAAAGAACTACTTCGCGTTACCGACACTTTAACTGTTTCTAACTACATTTTGGCAGAAGTTCGCAAAGTTTATCAATCTCAAGGTGTTGACATTCAAGACAAACACATTGAAATCATCATTAGACAAATGCTGAAACGCATTATGATTATCCATGAAGGCGACACTAACTTACTTCCGGGTATTGTGGTTTCAAACTCAGACTTCCTGAAAGCCAACCGCGTGGCATTTGAACAAGGCACACGCCCTGCAATCGGAAAACGTATGTTACTTGGAATTACCAGAGCCTCACTTTCAAACGACTCGTTCTTGTCAGCCGCTTCCTTCCAAGAAACCACAAGAATTTTGACGGATGCCGCGATTTCTTCTAGACCTGATCAACTAAAAGGTCTAAAAGAAAACGTGATTATCGGTGGACTTATCCCGGCTGGTACCGGAATTTTAAAAGAAACTGAGTTTAACTACACCAAAGTTTCTGACGATAAAAACGCTTAAGTTTATTAACCAAACAAAATAGCAAAAATACACATCCGGCTTACTTTAAAGTAAGGCGGATGTGTTAAAATAATGGTAGACTACTACCAAAAAAGGAGTTTATACACATGAAAAAAGCAATTCATCCTGAATTTAATGAAGTTGAAGTTATTTGTTCAACTTGTGGTTCTAAGTTCAAAACTCAATCTACTGCCAAAGAAATTAAGGTAGATACATGTTCACAATGCCACGCTTTCTACACAGGTACACAACAATTTGTCCAAGCCCAAGGTCGTGTAGATAAGTTCAACAAACGCTACAATATTGAACAAAAACCAGGAAAATAGAAATAAACATTTTGCACATGCTCTTAGGCTTGCCAAAAAAGCCTTGGCTTGTGCAGAAGTGCCAGTTGGCGCGCTAATTTTGAAAGATGGTGAAATTGTTGCAACTGGCTATAACACCAAAGAACACAAACACGATATTTTTGGACACGCAGAAATCACTGCTTTAAAAAAAGCCACCAAGCAACTTAAAACTTGGAAACTAGAAGACTGCGTGATGATATCGACACTTGAGCCTTGTGTGCTTTGTGCGGCAGCGATTGCTGTTGCTAGAGTAAAAGAATGTATTTTTTTGGCAAAAGACCCAACAGTTTTTAGTCAAAAAATCAAAAAAGAGATTTTTCTGCAACCCACTGCTCACACTAAATTAACTTTTGTTAAGGTAGATGAAGCCGCTGAGTTGTTAAAAAAATTCTTTAAACGCCTGTAAAGGCAAAGATTTTAGATGTTTCCTTTTAAAAGCCATTGGCCGATTGACTTATCTGAACGGGTCAGGTCTTGATTGAAGCAGCCATCAGGGTATAGCCACTGTGGCCAATGGTCTTTAAAAGGAAACATTTTTTAAACCCTAGTAAGGAGGATTTATGAAATTCAATTTAACTGACAGAGTGCCTGCCTGCACTCAACAAATTGACAAAAGAACTTTAGAAATTTACTTTATGACAGATGCAGAAAAAGCCATTTGGCACAAAAAAGGTCTACTTAAAGTTTGGGATATAACTCCGCAAACCGCCAGACTTTTAATTGATCAGGCTTACTTTGAAACAGGTTCAATTAAAAGACTTTACGAGCAAGACGTGAACGCTGAATACTTGGCGTACGCAGACGGTATTAACTCAATTAAAAACCGCATATTTATTCCGGTATTTTTAGGAATTTTAATTGGATTTATTGCAGCTGCCACTACTATTGCTGTGCTTTCTTCTAAGTTCCCACAAGTTAAATCTTGGTCATTTTGGGTGCTAATCGGGCTTTTAATTGTTGTTTTTGGCCTAGTTTTTGGAATTTCTCGCCAAATTACTAAAAAAATGGCAGCACTTCACAATAAGTTTTTTACAAACATTTTAGCCTTAGTTGGAGAAGATAACTTCAAAGCCTTAGAGGCAGAAACTGAAGAATACAAAAAAACCGTGTTAAACCAAGAAGTTGCTCTAAACTCAGCAGACAAAACAACAGAACCTGTTGAAGTTGAAGAACCAATAGCCAAAGAATCTAAAGAAAAATAATGAAAACCGAAAAAGATTTAGATAAACTTTGTATAGATACCCTTAAGATGCTTGGAGTTGACACCATTAACAATGTCAACTCAGGCCATCCTGGGATAGTTTTAGGAGCAGCTGCTCCGCTTTACTATCTTTACAACTACGAAATCAATCAAAACCCAAAAGACCCACTTTGGCCAAACCGCGACCGCTTTTATTTATCTGCTGGACACGGCTCTGCTTTACTTTACTCACTTTTGCACCTTGCAGGATTTGATTTAACAATTGATAACTTAAAGAACTTCCGCAGACCTGGAAACACACCAGGTCACCCTGAGTTTAGAGAAACTCCAGGAGTTGAAGCAACAACTGGTCCGCTTGGACAAGGCGTTGCAATGGCGGTAGGTTCAGCAATTGCGGAGGCTCATTTAAACAAAGTAAATGGACCTGCATACACAGACTACTATACATACTGCTTATGCGGAGACGGAGACCTGCAAGAAGGTGTGGCTATGGAAGCAATTTCTTTAGCCGGTCGACTTAAACTAAATAAGCTAATTCTGTTATTTGATTCAAATGACATTCAACTAGACGGGCCTACTTCTTTAACTTGTCAAACTAATTTTAAATTAAAGTTCTTATCAGACTGCTGGAACTATATATTGGTAGCTAACCCTTACGATAAGGCTGAGTTTCTAGAAGCGATTCGCTTGGCTAAGGAATCAGAACTCCCTACTGTTATTGAAATGAAAACCACAACTGGTCAAGGTGCAACAAAAGAGGCTACAAACAAAGTTCACGGCTCTCCACTTGGTGCGGCAGAACGCGATTTACTTGCTGAAAAACTTGGATACCAATTAAAACCATTTGAAGTAGACCCACTTGTTTATAAACACTTTCAAGATAATTTCTTAAAAAGAGGTTTGGAAAAATACACAGCCTACTCTAAATTAAAACCACTTAAAAAGCAAAGTCTTGACTTTGATTTAAGTAAGTTGCTTTCAAAAATCCCTGAAAAACAAGCAACTCGTAAGTCTTCTGGTGACATCTTGACCTATATTTCTAGCCAAGTTCCTGCGTTAATTGGTGGATCTGCTGACCTTTCTTCATCAACTTGTGTAAAAGGAGTAGATGGTGATTTTGATCACACCAACAGACTTGGCCGTAACTTAAACTTCGGAGTTCGCGAACACTCAATGGCAGCAATTGCCAATGGGATTGCACAAACCGGTGCGCTTAGACCTTTTGTATCTGGTTTTTTTGTTTTCTCTAACTATATGTTTCCAGCAATCCGCCTGTCTGCTCTGCAAAAGCTGCCAGTGATGTATATTTTTACCCATGACTCTGTATTTTTAGGCGAAGACGGACCAACCCATCAACCAATTGAACATCTTACGCAACTTAGATGTATGCCAAATGTAAACGTGATTAGACCATGTGACTATAAAGAAACTTTGGCGGCTTATAAGTTAATGCTTTCTGAAAACGACTTTCCTTCAGTTTTGGTTTTAACTCGACAAAACGTACTTGAAAACCCAAACTCTCAACTAGACATTCAAAAAGGTGCCTACATTATTAAACCTGAGCAAAACAAACACTCACTTACTTTAATTGCAACTGGTTCAGAGGTTGCTTTGGCACTTGAAGCCGCCAAAGTTCTTGAAACTAAAGGTCAAGGTGTGCGCGTAGTTTCAATGCCTTCTTGCTTCTTGTTTGATAGACTTACTAAATCTGAGCAAGCTGAGATTTTAGGAAACTCTAAAATTGTAGCAGTAGAAGCAGGCTCTGCTTATTCTTGGTATAAATACACACCTCATGTTTTTGGAATAAATAATTTTGGACTAAGTTCATCTGAAGCCGAAATTCGCGAAAAATTAAAATTCACCAAAGTAGATTTAGTGGATTTTATTGAAAATGCAGTTAAATAATCGCATATTTGACTCAATCGTAATTGGGGCAGGGCACGCCGGTATTGAGGCCGCCGCTGCCCTTTCTCGTTTAGGTAAGTCAGTTTTATTTATCACCGGAGATAAATATCAAATCGCCACCCTTCCTTGCAATCCATCAATTGGTGGACCTGCGAAGGGTGTTTTAGTGCGAGAAATTGACGCACTGGGTGGTTTGATGGCCAAGGTTGCCGATAGCGCTACTATTCAGATGCGTAGGCTAAACTCGTCTAAGGGTCCTGGTGTTTGGGCACTTCGTGCACAAATTGACAAAGAAATTTATCCGAAAAACATGTTAAAAGAATTAAAGAAACTCAAAAACATAGTTTTCCTGCACGAATATGCGACTGAGTTGCTAGTTGAAAACCAAACAGTAGTTGGTGCAGTTTCAGAAAGCAACATAAAGTATTTTGCCAAAACCGTTGTATTGACAACAGGTACTTATTTAGCATCACGAATTTTGATAGGCAGTGAGACTTATCAAACTGGACCTGATGGTAAGCGCACAACTTCAGGAATTTCTGAGTCTTTGAGAAAGGCAGGTTTTGAAATCGTGAGACTAAAAACTGGAACTCCGCCGAGAATAGACTCAAACTCAATTGACTTTACTGAACTTGCAAATCAAGATGAGAACAACCCAGAACTTAGATTTTCATACTACACAAAAGCGAAGCACAAAGCAAATTTAAATCTGCATACCCTTCACACTACCATGAATACTAAAGAGACGATTTTGGCAAATCTAAAATATTCACCACTGTATTCAGGAGTAATTGAAGGTAGAGGTCCTAGATATTGCCCTTCAATTGAAGACAAGATTGTCAGATTCAAAGAAAAGGATATTCATCAAATTTTTGTAGAACCTGAAAGTATTAAAAACAACTTAACCTACTTACAAGGCCTTTCTACATCACTTCCGCGTTTTGTGCAAAGAAAGTTAGTTGCAAGTTTACCTGGATTTGAGACAGGCAAAATCATTAGATACGGCTACGCAATTGAGTATGACGCTATCAATCCTTTTCAACTATATTTGTCTTTAGAAACCAAAATCCTTAAAAACCTATTTACTGCAGGTCAAATCAACGGAACTTCTGGATACGAAGAGGCAGCTTGTCAAGGTTTGATTGCAGGCACAAATGCTGCTGCTAAAATTGACAACATTGAACCGCTTATTTTAAAAAGAAACGAAGCCTACACTGGTGTTTTGATTGACGATATAGTTACAAAAGGTGCTGATGAACCTTATAGAATGCTGACATCTCGTGCTGAGTATAGACTACTTTTAAGAGATGATAACGCTGACTTTAGACTGTCTGAAATTGCTTATAATCGAGGTCTGATAGATAGCAAAACATATCAAAAATATTTACTTAAAAAAGGGCTTGTTAAGCGATTAACCGAGATTTTAACAAACACAAAAATAACGCCAACTAAGTCGGTTTTAAACCATCTTTCTAAATATAATGTATCACTTTATGAGTCTATTTCTTTAACAAATTTACTTAAAAGACCAGAGGTTAATTTAAAGGTTTTGAGTCCTTTTATAAAAGAAAAATTTCCAGAAGAAGTCAGACTTGCTGCAGAGATACAAATTAAATACGAAGGCTACATCTTAAAGGAAATCAAGACTGCTGAGAAGTTTAAGTTCCTTGAAAACTTCAAAATTCCTGCAGACATTGACTACAGCCAAGTTGCTAACTTGGCCTTTGAATGTAGAGAAAAATTAGAAAAAGTTAGGCCAAAAACTTTAGGGCAAGCCTCAAGAATACTAGGAGTTAACCCAAGCGACATCCAAATTCTTTCTATCTACATTCAAAAAAGTAAAGAGAAAAGATAAACTATGAAAGACATTTTTAGTAAATTTAACATTGAATTAACAGATGAACTAGTTTTAAAAATTAACAAGTATTACTCACTTTTAATTGAAGAAAATAAAAAAGTCAATTTAACTAGAATAGTTGATAAAACTGAGTTTTTAGTTAAACATATTTTAGATTCCGTTTTACCTTTTTTCAAAAACCCTGACTTAATTCAATATAAGTCTATCTTGGATATTGGCTCAGGTGCGGGGTTTCCAGGTATTGTCATTGCTTTATTTTTTCCAAGCGTTGAAGTTATTTTAACTGAGTCTATTGGCAAAAAAGCAAGGTTTTTAACATTAGTTAAAGATGAACTAAATTTGACCAATCTAAAAGTTATTAACGACAGAGTTGAAAACATTAAAGGAGTTTCAGCTGATATAGTGACAGCCCGTGCAGTTACCGATCTTACTTCGTTAGTTAAGTATGCTTTACCGAAATTAACTAAAGGTGGCAAGATGTGCTTCTATAAAGCAACTAAAGCCACTGAGGAAATTACCGAGTTTAAGAAAACTAAATTAGTTAATTTAGTTAAAAATATTTCCCAAACTAAGTTTGTCTTACCTTTTGAAATGGGTGAAAGAGTTTGTGTATGGATAGAAAAGAAATAGTGAAATTAAATATTTTAAAAACTGGTAACGATGGCGAAGGTATCGCTTACCTAAACAACCAACCAGTCTACATATATGGGGCTGCAGAAGGTGAAGAAGTAGAGGCAGAAATTGAGAAAAACAATCGTGGTGCACTTGTTGGCAAAATTCTTAAAATTATTAAAGGGTCACCAAAAAGAGTCGAGGTTTCTGCAAGTTTTTCAGAAACTATAGGGCTTCCTCTTATCCACCTAACTTATCCAGCAACACTTGAATATAAATACAAAAAAATAGTTTTTCATGTTAAAGGCAAACTAAGGAAACACATCAACCCCAAAACTTTCAAACACTTTGAAGGTACTTTAAATCCTTTAAATTATCGCAATGAAACTACAGTTTTGTTTAAACAAATCAATAAAGCAATTGAATGGGGTCTATACAGACCGAACACTAATTTAGTTGAACCTACTAATAACTTAATTTCACAAGATGAGTTAATCACTAGTTTTTTAAATTATTTTAAAAAAGCACTTAGTGAGGTTAACTTCCCAGTAGTAGATAAAAAACCGTTTGGACTGTTTGCAGTTTCTGTACGTAAAGCTACTAACTCAGATTTAGCAGTTAACTTACATGTTTATGGTGAGCATAATTTCAAAGCACTTACTAACTTAATTTATAGTTCTGAGTTTTCACTTAAACAATTTGGTGTTTTTGTCTATAAAGACAAAACCACAAAACAGCACGAGGCTGACTATAGATTACTTAAAGGCCAATACTTTTTTAACACTAACTTTTTAAATAAAAATTACTATGTTACTGCCAACTCTTTCTTTCAGTTAAACTACCATACATTTCAAAACATAATTGCATACATCAAAGACTTTAAAATATTTAGACCAACTGACATCCTTTTAGATGCATTTTCTGGAGTTGGTGTTTTTGGACTAGAACTTGCCGGTAAAGTCAAAGAAGTATATTGTGTTGAGTTAATTAAGGACCAAGTGTTGGCTTTAAAGAAAAACATATATGAAAACAAAATACAAAATACCAAAGCCGTGGTTTCAAATGTTTTGACCTGGGTTGATTATAAAAAACATGATTTTGATGTCATGTTATTTGACCCACCTAGAACTGGGCTGGGTGAAACAGTATGCAGGTTTATTTGCGCAAAAAAACCAAGAAATGTAGTTTATGTTTCTTGTAATGTTGAAACTTTAGTTAAGGACTTAAAAATGCTTGCAGAAGAATACGAAATTACTTCAATTAAAGGTTTTGATATGTTTCCATATACTGCACACGTTGAAACTGTGGCACTTTTGACTAAAAAAAATACTACAAAACAGTCAGCAAGGTAAATGTCACAAAATGTTAGACTACATATAAAAAAGTTAAATAATTTTATAAAAACCAAGGAAACACATTGAAAATGCTGAGCATTGACTGTAAAAACAAAATAATATACAAAAATTTAATTAGTTAAAAATATTAAAGTTATTTTAATTAAAGAATTTTATTTTTTATAAGTATGAACTTTTAAGTAAAAAAAAGATTTTCATATAATTATATTGTCGAGGTGATATTTATGAAAAAACTATATTTACTTGTTTCGTTTATTTTAGTAAGCATACTGTTTTTAAGTGTTTTATATCCAAGCAAAGCAAGTGCAAAAACAAATCTATATCCATATGTTCGTTTTTACATGCTAGACAAAACAACAAAATTGATCAATTTTTATACAGAAGAACCAAAAAAGAAGTTGTCAGACGAAGATAAAAATGAAAGGGCTAGATTAGAGATCGCAAAACGAAACACCACATATAGGCATATAAATAAAGAGTATGTATATTATCTTAATTACGCAAAAAAGGTTTCTTTTGTTTTACAAGTTGTATCCGAATTTTCTAATCAAGGTTCAACTAGTACAGTACAAGAAATTACAACAGAGAGAATCGTTGAGGAAAGTGAAAAGTATACACAAAGTGGTTCTTTTAAAATGAGTATGAGCGGTACTATTAGTACACCAACTAAATCACCACTTAATGCAAAAGGCGAAGCAGGTGTTGAAAGTAAACTTGAAAATAAACTAGAAAAAAGTAAATCTGAAAAAAATAAAGAAACCAAAACTATTAAAATAGAACCTGGCTGTAAACTGGTGGTTAGAAAAATGGGATATGGTTATCTTTTTAATGGATACGCAACTCGCAGTGTTTTTTGGATATACAAAGATTGGGGCGAGTTTCAATTTGTTGAACACACCGGTATCTACATTTCATATAGAATAGAAAGAGACTACTAGATGACAAAGAAAATAAAATTAAAAAACCTAGTTATTTTGACACCAATTTTGGCAATTTTAATTGTTTGCTCAGTGTTAATTACGGTGTATTTAGTTCCAAAAAACTTTATCGTAAAAACAATTAAACAAACAAGTATTTTTACTGAGTATAAAAACAGACAAAACTTTTATCTTTATACTAATCGAAAAACTCCTTGGTTTCTAAGTACAGATAAAATTAAATCTATTTATTTAAAAGACAAAAACACTAGTGCCACAATTCAGGCCAAACATCTTGAAACAAGATACAGAGGCCCTGAAGAGATTCAAGAAAACAGTAAAGACACTAAATTTTTTCAAAACATTTTAACAGTTTCGATAGTTGATGAGTTTAAGAAGAATGTTACTTTTGACTCAAGTCTTTTAGTACTTAATTTTAAAAATAACAAAACTTTATCTTTAGAAATTGGGTTAGTTCAAATAATTCAATCTAGCTTAATTGCAAAACCTTTTGCCTTAGAGTACTCAGTTAACGTAACTTATAACAGTAGAAATTATCAGAACCATACTGATTATCAATTAAAAGTTTATGGGTTTTCTTTTTCAATTTTAAAAGAATACGCTGATAAAATTAAAGACATTAAAATGCTTTTGGGCAATTCAGACTACAGCTACGAAAAATTAGAACAAAACAAAAGAGTAAACTTCGCTGTCAAAAGAAAAGAAAGTGCACTTAATTTATGGCAAACCTATAATCCATTTATTTTGATATTTGTAGATACTGAAGATGGTGTTAAAATAGCCAGACAAAGTGATTTACTGGTAAGTACCTTTGCCCAAATTTACAATCTTTTGAAGGTATCAGAAACAACAAAAATAGTTAACACTATGAGTGCAAAACTATGAAAAAAGCAGCACTTGTACTGCTTTTTGGCGTAGTAATGCTTGTTTATATATTTGGTGTTTATTCTTTTACTAGTCTACTTTTGAAGAACACAGAACATCTTTATTTAATTAAAGAACAAAGAAGTGTGATATATCGTGCTAACGGAAAGTTTAAAATTTATCTTTATACTGGTTCTAAAACAACTAAAATCTCAATAAAGAATATCAAGTATTTTAGCCTAACTAGGCTAAATAGTAAGAATGAACTAACTCTTGAATTAAAAGAAATTAAGATGAGTAAAGGTTTCTTAAACCAGAAAAGAAACTTATTTAAAATCACTTTAGAATTTTTTACTCCAAAACTTCTTACAGATAGTGAAGAGTTTACAACACTTCAAATCACCTTTATTACTAATCAAGTTTTAAACCTAGAACTTGGCAAATTTAAAATCGCACAAGCAGATAAGTTTGACTCGCAAGATGTACTTTTTAGTTTTAAAAAAATCCAAATTGAAAAGGATTTTTTTAAAAGAGGCACTAATTTTGAAGTTAAGTTTTTGGCAGACTTTATCTCTGATACTGCTGAGTTTTATTTTAGTTTATTTAAAGATGATAAATACTCGGTTAGCAAAAATGATAAACAGGAAACTACTTTCTTTTTTGCAAACTCAAAGTTATCGATTCCCGTTTTAGAACCAGTTATTATTGCTATTGTTAAACTAGATAATGACAAAAAAACTATATATCAAAACTGTTTAAAAAGAGATATCAGATGCGACTTTGAAGGTTTTTTAAACTTTGAAAACATTAAAGAAAAAGGTTGGGTAAATACTTATGAACTCTAGTTTAAAAGAAGTATTTATGCTTAAAGATGTAGCGGTTCCTTATATTAAAAAACCTTATAATTTGGAAATTAAAGTAGGCGAAAAGGTTTTAATAATAGGCGAAAACGGTAGCGGAAAAACAACTTTAATTTATCTTTTAATTGGCTTTGTTAAACCAAAATCAGGTGTTTTAAAAAAGACAGATAAACCGATTTCTTATCTTGCCGAAAAAGCAGATTTACCAAGAAATTTAAAGGCAGGTGAGTATCTTGAAATTATCGCAAAGACTAAAAAAGGTTATGTTAACAAAAGACACATTGACTTTTTAGAACTGTCTTTAGATACAGAAATTAAAAACCTATCTAAAGGAAATAAACAAAAACTTGCCTTTTTAGCAGCGCTTATCGGAGACTTTGAAGTTTTGATTTTAGACGAACCCCTTTCTGGATTTGATCCTGAGAAAAAACAGAAAATCGTTGAAATTTTAAAACAAGAAACTAAAGACAAAACAGTGTTAATAATTTCGCACAACCCAGAAATATTTAACAGTTTTATAACAAGAAAGATAACACTATGCTGAACTATATTTTTAAAACTTATTTTGACAAAAAAACAAAGGTGTTAATATTTGCTTCTATGATAATATTTTTGCCACTTTTCATTTTGGTTTGCTCACCTAACTTCACAGACAAAGATGTGTTTTTAAAACAAAGCGAAAAAACCACTCAAATTTTTAGCGTCTATATTCAAATTCTAAAAATATTTCTAATTATCACAACAGGTCTATTGACTATCAATCACGATGAGCAACACATTAAGCAACTAATACCTTTTGTAAAAAGAAAAGTGGTATACACTGCAAAGTTAGTATTTTATTTTGCGCTTATTTTTTTATACTCACTCTTTTTTATTTCGCTTTCCTTTATTTTCTTTCAATTGTCTAAATATACGGTTCTGACATATAGTCAGTTTAAAACTTTGCTGATAACACCACTAGATAGTTTGTACCTTTTACTCTTCATCCTGATATTTGTCAAAAATAAAAAAAGGCAAGTGATTTTCATTATCCAAGCCTTTTTTATTATTTTTACAATTATTTCTAGTTTTTTAAAAGGTAACTTTACTTATTTTCTATTATTACTTCCAATTTCCGGAAACAGTTTTGACACGGAAATTATGCATTTCTTTTACAAAATATTTTATTTATTTCTCTTAATGTTGTTATATATTTTTAAACAAAACAGAGAAAAAATTTCGTTTCACTAATAGGCCTTAGCAAATAGCACTCTGTAATTTACTTTTTTGCCAGTTACTGGGCAAATTGTGAGTTCTGGTTTTTCTTTGCTAATAACTCTCGCGGTTGCTGTTGTGTCTGTTTTAATGATTTCTTCAGCAGATTTATTAATGTCAATAGAAACATATCCACCTCGTTCAATCAAAGTTTTAAACTCAGCATAATTTTTAGCGTGGCGAATATTTGAGTTTAAGTGTTCAAGTGCACGTTCATACATTTCATTGTGCATAACTTTAATTTCTGATTTTAAGAAACTACTTAGCTTTGAAATTAAAACTTTAGTTTTAGTGCGAGTATTTCTTTTAAAAACAATTACTGAATTTTCTTTTAAGTCATTTGGTCCAAATTCAACTCTAAAAGGAATACCTTTCATTTCGCTTTCCGCGAACTTAAAGCCGTGAGATTTATCACTTTCATCAACTTCGTAACTTAATTTTGATCTTTTAATTTCTTTAATTACTAAATTAACTTGTGTTTTATCTAATTTATCTGGAAGCACAGGGACTGCAACTACTTGAGTTGGCGCAAGATATGGCGGTAAAACTAGCCCATCGTTGTCGCCATGCACCATAATAACCGCACCAATTAACCTAGTGGTTACTCCCCAAGAAGTTTGAAAAGGTGCACAAAGTTTATTGTTTTTATCTTGGAAGTTCACGCCAAATGCTTTAGTAAAACCATCACCAAAATAGTGAGAAGTCCCAGATTGCAAGGCTTTGCCGTCGTGCATTAAGGCCTCAATTGTGTATGTTGCCTCTGCACCTGCAAATTTTTCTTTTTCGGTTTTTTTACCAGAGACAAAAGGAATAGCCAGTAAATCTTTGCCAAGTTTTTCATAAACTTTTAGCATTTTTTGAGTTTCCTGTTTAGCCTCTTTTGCAGTTTCGTGAACTGTGTGTCCTTCTTGCCATAAAAACTCACGACCACGTAGAAAAGGTTTAGTAGTTTTTTCCCAACGTACAACTGAGCACCATTGGTTGTATTTTAGTGGCAAGTCTTTGTAGCTTTCAACAACACTTGCAAAGTGTGAAGTAAACAGAACTTCTGAAGTTGGACGAACGATTAGATTTTCTTCTAGGGTTTTGCTACCAGCAGTTGTAACTGTCGCAGTTTCTGGTGCAAACCCTACAATGTGGTCTTTTTCTTTTTGAAATAGACTTTCTGGAATTAACATCGGCATGTAGACATTGCTGTGTCCAGTTGCTTTAAAGTTTGCATTTAAAAACTCTTTAATTTTCTCCCAAATTGCGTAGCCGTATGGACGATAGATTATGAAGCCTTGTGTGTCTGAGTAAGACATTAACTTGGCCTCAACACAAAGATCTTGGTACCATTTACCAAAATCTACATCCATATCAGTAATTTTTGAAACAAATTTTTTAGCCATAGTGTTCACCTGTTAATTTAACAATTCCTTTTTCTATTTTAATTAGGTTTTTTTCAAGCATATAGTGCAAAATTTCTTTAAATCTACGGTTAGAAACTTTAAACTCGCTTTCAACTAGTTCCGAAGTTAGTTTATTTTTAATAGTTTGAGTTGGTTGTTTTTGAATATAGGCAAGAATTTCTTTTGCTTTTAGATTAAAAATATCAATCTTATTTAGTTCTTTTAGCGTGCAGTTGTAGCCATCAAAGTTACGTCTACGGATGACGACTGCCATTTCTTGACCTAATCTGACTTTGTCAATGATACATGACTTGTGTACAAACAACTT
>CAUTRH010000003.1:0-17646 GCA_963540905.1 uncultured Acholeplasmataceae bacterium
TTACAGTGTAGAATTTACGTTTATATTCAAGAGTGAATACTGTAGTGCCGTCTGGCTTGATAGTTTGAGTTTGGCTTTGTTCAGCCACAGTAAAATGCTCTTCATACTCAGGTAGGCGTTGTGCTTTAGATACAGTATGGCTAGAATCTGCAATTGCTGTATAGGTTCTAGTTATTGTCTGTTCTGCAATTCCATCATCTGTTCCTTCAATTACGTGGTTAATTGTATAGTTAACAGCATTCGCAGTTTCTGCAAAGTAGGCAACTAAAGTAGTGTCTTTTTCAACCCTGTAGTCATTGAAGTTAAAGCCAGCAGTTGGTTTATACTGCCCGTTCATGGCAGCCTTTTCTTGCCATTGCACGAAAGTATATGAGTATCCTACTCTGGTTAATGTTGGATTTAAAGCAGGTTTAGTAATCTTGCCTTGATATTTAACTGATTGAGTTTGTGGTTCATTTCCAAACATTGCGTCTGTAAATTGTGTACCGTTGAAGTTAACCTCGTAGGTTACTGTATAGGATTTGCGGATGTAGTTTAAAGTAAAGACAGTTTTGCCGTCTCCTTTAATTTTATG
Organism: uncultured Acholeplasmataceae bacterium; assembly: GCA_963540905.1. GTDB lineage: Bacteria > Bacillota_I > Bacilli_A > Acholeplasmatales > Acholeplasmataceae > CALISC01. The sequence continues at coordinate 575 of CAUTRH010000003.1, forward strand.
AGTTTGGCTTTGTTCTTCAACTGTGAAGTGCTCATCAAACTCAGTTAGTCTTTGGTCGCGAGAAACTGTAACTTCGGTATCGGTTAACGCTTGGTGAACTCTTGCATCAGTTATTTCGGCGATGTCGTCAACTCCTTCAAAGACATGGTTAATTGTATAGTTAACTTTTTTAACAGTTTCAACAAAGTAAGCAAGTAAATAAGTTGTGCCGCTCACACGGTCATTTTCAAAGTCAAAACCAGGAATTTCTTGATAGGTTCCATTCATTTTAGACTCATCTTGCCAGTGAACAAAACGGTAGGAGTATCCAGGTTGATATAAACCTGGTGTGTATGCTGGTTTTTTAACTTTTGCTTGGTATTTTGCCTTATAAGGCTCAGGTTCATCTCCAAGATGTACAGCATTAATAAAAGGTGGATCAACTAAAAAGCCTCTGTGGGCTGCATAAAAGACATCGTATGACTTGCGGATGTAGTTTAAAGTAAAGACAGTTGAACCATCTTCGTTGATAGTTTGAGTTTGATTTAAACCGTTGATTGTAAAGTGTTCATCAAACTCAGGTAGTCTGTGTTCATTAGTTACTGTGAAAGTAGCACCGATTTTTGCTGTTTTGGAAACAACTCTAGTTTCTTCTTGAATATCGTCAACACCTTCAATTACATGTTTAATTTGGAAAGTAGATGTAGTTTTTTCTTCTTTAAAGTAAGCAAATAGGTCAATATCACCAGTAACTGGCTGGCTAAAATCATAAGCCTGAGTTTGAATGTACTCACCGTTCATTGAAGATTTTAATTGCCATTGGATAAATGTATATTTATAGCCAGGTTTAGTGATTGTTGGGTTTGTAGGTTCAGTAGCAGTTCCTTCGTATTTGACTGTTTGTTTTGAACTTGGAGAAACGTCTCCATCAAAACGGTTATTAAAGTTAGTTTCAAAGTTTATATCAAAACGGCGACGACGATATCTTAAAGTAAACTGAGTGGTAAATTCAGAACTTATCTGTTTAGTTTCGGGTTGTGTAGTTTCTAGTTCAAAACCGTGTTCGTGTCCAGTTTGCTTATCTTGTTGAGATACTGTCACAAAACTGTCAACCAGCGCTTGTCTGGTTTCAGTTTCTACTCTGTCAGCCTCTCCGTCTTTTCCTTCAAAGACGTGTTTAATTTGATAGTCAACTTTGTCTTTAGCAACCTTAGTGTGTTCAACGTAGATAGTTTTATCGCTAAAAATACGCTCAGTTAAGTAATTGAAAGTTGTACCGTTTTCATTTGTAAAACGACTAAACTCATATAAATAAGGACTAATTTTGGTGTTGTATTGTTGTGGATTTAAGTCAAGCAGTTCGCCTTTTTTAACCAATCTTACTTCTTTGGTGCCAAGTAATTTGTTTACAATAGTTGCCACAACTGTGGTCTCGGGAAGCAAAGTATTTGGGTCTTTTTCAAACACTGGATAAAGTGTGGTGTTTTCAGTCAAGACGTCGTTTAAACCAAACTGGCCTTTAATTTCACCGTCTTTAAAGTAAGCCCAGTGTTTAAACACATAACCAGTTTTAGAAATTTCTGGCAGCGTTCCTTTAAATGTTTGGTTTTTAGGGCTAGTTTGCACAGACAAGACAGAGGTTGTGTCTGTAAGGAATGTGACTTTAACTAAAGAAGGGTCCAGTGGTTTTGGCTTGTTTGGGTCATTTGGATCTGGAAGGTCGTCAGATGCCTTAAAGTTATAAAGTCCAAAAACGTTAAGTTCAGAAATACCTGGCTCAAATACACTGTTGATATTGAATTTCTTATTTATATCTGCGTTTAAATACCAGTCTCTGAAGGTAAATTTACCCAAAAGATGGTTTTTTTCAGTAAGTTTTTGAGCAAGTACTGCGTTAATTTCTGCTTTGTCTTTATCTTGAATTTTGTTGTCTTTTAAGGTAAGTGTTTTTTCGTATACTACTTTTCCGTCAATACTGTCAATTACTCTAAACTTAACTGCTCTGTCTGGAGTTGGCATTTTAAGTTCACGCATGTGGGCCTTTAGCGTTAAGTCGCTAGTAATTGGGGTATTGAAGTCAAAGCGTTTGCCGGTGTCTTTGCCAGAAACCGGGTCTACTATGGTCCAGTAGTCAAGTTCTGTAAACTGCCCGTTTTCATATCCTGTAACCATTGAAGGTAGTGAGTAGTTTAAGTCAAGTTTATCGCCGTGCATAGTGTAGACTGGCACGAGCTGATTGGCGTAAGCAGGAGTAATGAAAGTTATTTTGTGGTCATGAGGAACCGCAGATGTTCTTCTTGATTTAAGGTATAGAGACATGTTTTTGTTGGCTATGTTGTTTCCAGCAGTAAAGTCATATCTTTGAGTTAAAGCTTCATCTACATACCAACCAAGAAATTCATAGCCTGGTTTGTTTGGCTTGAAATTTTCAACCGGTGAGCCTTTTTTGATAATTGCAAAGTAAACTCTTTCTGGACCGTCAAAATAAGAAATTGTAACATATCCCATTTTATTGATATCATCGCCTGCTTGGTTTGAAATTTCGTATTTATATCTAGCGGTTAACTTAAACTCTGACTTAACCCAACTAGGGATTGTAATTTCTTCACCAATTCCGACGTTAACACGGTTGCCAGTTTCATCGTAGTAAAACCAACCTAAAAACTCAGTAACATAGAAAGGTGCTTGATTGAACTTAAGTTTCAAGCCTTTGTCTGATGGGTTTAAAGTTTTAAGTGTTTTTTGACTGCGACTAATTCGCTCTAAAATAAAGGTCTTTTGAACGTTATTTTCAAAAATACCAGGTAGGACAAAGTCGTAGTTAACAATAATTTCATTTGTGGTGTTGACTAAGAAAGCATGGCCTTTCGCCTCGTTTTTAGAAAATACTAAACTTTTTGAAACTGTGTCTTTTTCTTTTTTGCCGTCTTTGTCAAAACGATAAAAACTCTCTAGTTTATAAAGTTCTTCTTTGATATGTCTAAACTCATGGTCTAGTTTATAGTAAGGCAGAACTATTGGTTTTCTGGTTTGACCTAAATGGTTCTTTTCAAAAAAGATGCGCAGGTAATTTGAGTAGTCAATAATAACGTCGTATTTAGTTTTAATTCCAAAAAGGTTTTTTACAGTTATCTCAAAAATAATTTCGTCGTGCTTAAGATTAGTGAAATCTATAGCAAGTGTTTTTCCTTTTTTTGGTTGAACTGAGACAACCGAACCTAGACGGTTGGTTGTAAACAAATTCATCTTGATCGGAATTTGGGTGTGGTTGATGATGTCTGCACTTTCTGGCACGATAAATCTGATCTTACCATTCTCGTAAGTCACGGCTTCGTTTTTTGGAAAGCCACTTTCTTTTGAAAGATATACGGTTGGACGAAGTAAAAGTAAAATTAAAAATATAGCAACCGCTGAAGCGATAAGCAAGCTGATTGCTGTTTTTAAATATATTGATTTTTTTCGGTTAGTTGTATTGTTCATAAATGTCCTTTCGTATGTAAGCCAAGGGGCTTTTTTTATACTTGCGAAAAATCACTTGCAAATATTATATATTAATGAAATTAATTAAAACTGGCAATTGAAACCAAAAAAAAAAAAAACGGCTTAATAAGTGCATTTAGTCGTATATGATAGTTATTTTTAGTGATATATTTTTATGGTTTATTCAACAAAAATAATAATAAATGATATACAATATTCGGCATTTTTTTAATAAAAACTAATAAAGAGTAAATTTTTGTTTTTTTTATTTTAATGCTCTTGTTAAGCCAATAAATTAGATTTTGTGTTTTTTTAAGCAATTTTATTATTGCTTACTTAAGGCAAAATAAAAAAGGCTAAACGCGATATGTTTTAGCCTTTTTTTAAGCAAATTATTTTAAAACTTAGAAATTACAAAACTTAAACGATTAGTTATTTTGAAATAAAATAAGAAGTTTTCTGTTCAATGAGTATTGCTATTTTTCCAAAATATAGTCCAAAGCATCAAAGTAGGATTGCTGTTTTTTGCCTTGAAATTGAGCAAGGGCAAGGTCTTTAAATAAATCAGTTTTGCGAAAATCTTCCCGGCCATTGATGTCAGATAAATGGACTGTAACAAGTTTTGCTTTAATAATTTCAGCTGCGTCTCTGACTGCAATTGAGTAGTGAGTAAACGCTGCTGGATTGAAAACTACATAGTCAAAACGAGCAACAGCACGGTGTAGCATATCTATAATTATGCTCTCTGAGTTAGATTGAAAGAAATACAATTTTAAATGTTTTTTATATTTGGTCTTAATTTCTTTAATCAATTCACTTAAAGTAAAGCCACCATAATTTTCTGTGTCTCTTTGACCTAGCATATCAAGGTTTGGTCCGTTTAGTACTAATACTTTTTTCATGTTTAAACTCCTTTAACGTGCGTTATATTATGTTTAAAATTTTTGTCAAAACTTCTTCAGGTGATAAGTTTTTGGTGTCAACAGTTTTGCATTTTATTTTCTTTCCAACTAGGGTTCTTTTTAAAAAAAATGATTTATCGGAGTCAAGTAAAGGGCGCGTTGTTTGGTTTACTTTTATGTTTTGGCGGGCTAAAAACTCACTATAACTTATCTTTAGGTAAATAAGTAAAAAATCACAGTCAGTCAGTTTTAAAAGAAACTTTCTGTTTGCTTTATTTGAAATAAAACCTCCACCTAAAAAAATAAAATCTGGTTTCTGTTTAAGTAACTCGCCTAAAACTTTTAATTCAAGTGCTCTGAAATTAACCTCGCCTTTACTTAATATATATTTACGACAAGTCATTTTTAATTGCTTTTCAATTTCTAAATCAAGGTCAAAAACTTTAAATTGATTTAAATTAGAAAGTAGGTTATAGAGTGTAGTTTTGCCGACTAAAGTCGGTCCAAATATGATTTTTGTCATTTTGCTAAAAACTCGCTAACTGCTTTTTCGGCTTTAGTTAATTTATGCTCATCAAAACAATCTAAAACCAAATCTGGTTGTGTCTGGTTTTTAAACCAGGTTTTTTGTTTTTTAGCAAGGTCTAAAGTGTGTTTTAAAATGTTTTGCTTAGTTTCTGTAAGCGTAGCCAGACCATCTAAATACATTAGAACTTCGCGATATCCAAGAATATCGCATTCTTTTAAACCGCTTAATTTCAGCTTCCTAACTTCATTTAAAAAACCACTTTGAAGCTGTGTTTCTATTCGAGCCTTGAAAACTTTGGCTTGTTTTTCTCTAGGTAGTTCAGTTTCAATAACAAGCATTTCGTAAATTGGTCTGCTTTGTTTAAAATTGGCAAAGTCTAGCGAATTTGTCTCAAAGTAGTTTTCTACTTTGCGTAAATTTTTAAAATCAATTAAAATTCCTTTTGATTTAAGATAAGCAACTTTTTCAGATATAGGAATGTCTTTGTTTTTTGAGTCTTTTGAACTCAGGAAGTTAAGTGAGTACAAGGCCGACTTTAGATAGTAGCCAGAGCCTCCGACTATAATTAGAGGCTCACTTGATTTTTCAATTAACGCTCTAACTGCTTGCTGGAACTCAAATACTGAGTATTTAGAATTAGGTTGGTAGTCTTTAAAAGAAAGCAAAAAATGCTCAACTCCTTGCATTTCGGCATCAGTTATTTTGGCAGTGCCAATATCCAGACCTTTGTATACTTGAGTTGAGTCGGCGTTGATGACTTTTAAATTAAATTTTTTTGCCAAAGCAACCGCAAGGTCAGTTTTACCGCTTGCAGTAATTCCTTGTATAACTATAACTTTTTTCAAAAATACGTGCCTTTCTTTTTATTTTTTTAAAAAAAGAACTGCTTTTTTGAAAAAGCAGTTCTTAAAAACTTTTAAATTAGTGTACGAATAACTACAGTTTTAAAACGTCGAAGTAAAGTAAGATAAACGAAACTGTGGCAATTAACAGACCAAGGAACACAAGGAATGCAAGTAGTCGGTTAAACCAACCTCTGTCGTCAACCTGCTGTGGTTGTACATAGTAGCCAGCTGGCAGTACAGCCTGGTTTTCAATAGCACGTGGTTTATTTGCTTCTCTTTCTTTAAGTGAAAATACTTTATATGCTTCTTTTTCATCGGCTTCAAGGGCTTTTTGATTTGAATCAAAGTAGCCACCGTTGATTACCATGTTGTTAAACTCGTGATTTGATAACTTACTATTTTCACAGCATCGGCAGCAGCATCCCATGCCAGCAACAGTGCCTTCTGAGTATTCTGTGTAGACTTTTCCGTCTGTGTTGCTTTTAGTGTTAGTAATATAGTTAGTTGTGATGTTTCTGGTAATATTGTGAATTTCGTTTTCAGTTTTAGTGTGAGTCTCAGAAACGTTTTTATCTGAATTGAAAGACTCAGAAACATTATTTACATCAGTAATAACTTTTTCAGAACCGCTAGTTGTCATATCTTGAATTTCTCCTTCAACTAAATCGCTAGAATTTTCTGATCCCTCTTTTAGAACAACTTCTTCTGGCATTGTAGGTTCAGTAGTAGGCTCTGCAAATTCAGTTAGGTTTGAATCTTCTTCAATTACAGTAGGTTTAACTGCTTTAGTAATTTCTTCAGTTGATGAATCAACTGTATCGTTTAAAGGCTCTGTAGTTTCTTTTGCAGTTTCTTTTTGTTTGCTTGCAGAAGTTTCCTCTGCATTTTCTTTAACTTCTGTTACAGTAGGTTCAACAGCGATAACTTCTTCAATAACTTCAGTAGTTGAAGGTTCTTCTGCAACTTCAGAAACTGTCTCAATGACTTCGGTTTGTGGTTCTGCGCTAACCTGTTCTTCGGTAATTTCAAAAACTGGTTCTTCTTTAACTTCTTCTTCAATGACTTCAGTAGTAATTGGTTCTTCAACAACTTCAAAAACTGTTTCTAGAACTTCGGTTTCAGGTTCTTCTTCGTCAAAGTTAGAAATAGTTAAGTCTGAGTTATTTATGTCAACTTCATCAAAGTTAATCGGAACATACTCTTTAAACTGAATTTCAGACGAATCAAATTGGCGAGTAGTAAGTTCAGGAGCGTCAGTGTCCACTTCTTGGTTTTTAGTAACTTCGTCTAGTGTAAGTTCATATCCAAGGTGATCTTCTGGTACAAAGTATGAACCTTTAGTTTGAGTAGCGTGTGAAAGAATGTATTCAATAATTTCTTCTTTTTTTAGTTCAGAAGAAATTGGGATTTTGCGGTCAATACAAAAACGTTCAAGTTGAATTACGTTTTTGGCCTCAATTTCTTTTTCAACATCCAAATCAAACTCATTTCTTTTCTTAAGTTCTTCAACGATGTTTTCAATAAATTGTTTTTTTCTTAATCTAAATGGAACGTTAACGTCGTATTTTTTTCCCAGTTCGCGAATTTCTTTAACAGTTGATGAGTTAAAAAGCACTGGTCTGAATTCTTCTGGAGTTAAACCGTCTAGCACGTTTTCTGGGTCTTTAACAAGTGGCCAGATACCTTTGTTGAATTCATGAATTGCCTTGACAGGTTCATAAGTTGACTTTTCTGCTTGTTTAACTAGTTTTAAAATGTCGGCGTCAGCGACATTATTTTCCTTCATTACATTTAAAAACAAGCACCAAAGTTCATCTAAATATTGGCGGTTTAAAGCTTTTGAATTAAAGTAAATCAGTAAGTTTTCAAGTTCGTATTCTGAGTAAATTCTAAACCAAGAAAGACGGTAGTTTAACTCAGATGCCAAAGATTGTAATTTTTGTCTGGTTTTAACAACATATGGAAATAGCACATCTTTAAGTAGACGGATTCGTCTTACTCTGGCAATTCCGGTAATATTTTGACTAAAGAAAAATTCAAGGATTTTTTTAGGTTCTAGTTTTGCTAAACTTTGAGTAAGTTCGCTTACTGGATACTCTTTGTTTTTTAAAGTAATATTGTCTGATAATCTAAATTGGGCCATATTAACCTCTCGCGCAATTTGCTAACACTTATATTATATTTAATTATCAAATAAATACAAACAAAACCAGTCTTTTTTTAAAAAAACACTGGGAAAACGCTTCATAGAGCAAATTATATACGAGACTTATATGCCTTTATAGTTCTTCGCCAAACAAGTGATAAGAGTTAGCTTTGGTGATTTTGACTTTAACAATTTTACCTATTTTGTCGCTACTGCCAACAAAGTTAACTAACTTGTTTTCCGCGCTGTAACCCGAAAGTATCTTGTTATTAGAACGCGAGTAGCCATCTACTAAAACCTCTAAAACCTTGCCAACATATCTTAAACTAGATTGTTTTGCGTAATATGAAGTTAGTTTATTTAACCTTGCTAGTCTTTCTTTTTTAACTTCTAAAAGCGTATCATCTTTGAATTTAGAGGCTGGAGTTCCTTCACGAGGCGAAAAAATAAAAGTAAAGGCACCGTCATATTCAACTGCTTTAACTAAATCCAAAGTGTCTTGAAAATCACTTTCCGTCTCTCCTGGAAAAGCAACAATGATGTCAGTAGTTACTGTAACTTCTGGTCTAAGCGCTTTAATTGCTTTAATCTTTTCAAGATATAGTTCTTTTGTGTAGTGTCTGTTCATACGCCTTAAAACTGTGTTTGAACCAGATTGCACCGGTAGATGTAAATAAGGCATAACTTGAGGAAGTTCGGTGATTGCTTTGATGCAAATCTCGTCAATGTCACGAGGATAGGAAGTCATGAAGCGAATGCGCGGGATTTTAGTTTTGGCCAAATCAAAAAGTAGATGCCCAAAAGTATACTCGCGGTCTTTAAAATCACGACCATAGGAGTTGACGTTTTGACCAAGTAATGTGACTTCCATGTACCCACGATCTGCAAGCGCCTGGACTTCCGAAATTATTTCAATAGGTTCGCGGCTACGCTCTTTACCACGAGTATAGGGAACTATACAAAACGTGCAAAACTCATCACATCCGTACATAATGTTTACAAAGGCTTTGTGTGCAAACTTATGGGTTTGTGGTAAGTTTTCAACAATCTCGCCTTGAATTGAGTAAACTTCTACTACCCTTTCTTTAGAAAGAACAGCAGTTTTAATGTATTCAGGTAAGCGATAGATGTTGTGCGTCCCAAAAACTATGTCTAGTTCAGGCACTTTTTTTAAAATGCGCTCAATAGTTTTAGGCTCTTGCGTCATACACCCGCACATTCCAATAATTAAATCAGGGTTATGACGTTTAAACTTAATAATACGGCCAAGTTCGGACCAGGCCTTGGTCTCGGCAGTTTCCCTGATTGCACAAGTGTTAATAATATAAACATCGGTTTCTTCCAGATCGTGGGCTTTAGTAAAACCCATGTGCTCAAGGATTCCTGAAATCACTTCTGAGTCTACTTCGTTTGACTGACAACCGTGGGTTGAGACCATGAATTTCTTTAAATGACCAAATGTCTTTAAGTCAGGATCAAGTAAAAAAACTGTACTTTCGGTTTTTTCAAAAGTACGGCGCCTTGCTTGATTTAAGTCAGGTCGGAAATATTTAAGTAATTCCTCTTCGGTTAGTTTAGCCATTTTCAAAAAAAATATCTACTGTTCGTAGATTTGGATGCGTTTAATTTCTTTTTTAGAAAAATCCATTAAAGTTGCGTTTAAATAGCATCTACCTTCAGCGGTTTTGGCTTTTTCTGAAAACTCGTTCAGGTTTCTTTCAATCACCGTAGTGGCTTCAACTCCAATAAAAGAGTCTACTACACCACACATTCCAGTGTCAGTTTGATAAAGTGTTCCTTTAGGAAGTACTCTTTCGTCAGCGGTTGGAACATGCGTGTGGGTACCACAAATTCCAGAAACTCGGCCATCAAAGTGCAAAGCAAACGCTAGTTTTTCAGAAGTAGCCTCACCGTGAAAATCAATAAAAACATAATCTGCTTCGTTTTTCGCCAATATTTCTTCAACCGCTTTAATTGGATTGTCTAAAGAAATATTTATAAAAACTCGGCCCATTACATTAATAATAAGCAATTTTTTGTCGTTAAACTTAACTAGTTTATAGCCAACTCCAGGCACATCTCCGTAATTACAAGGTCTAATAATTTGTGCGTTTGGGTCATTTAAAATAGGAAAAATTTCGCGCTTATCAAAAGCGTGGTTACCCAAAGTTACAAAATTAATACCTGCTTTCATGTAGGCTTTATAGTGCTCTGGCGAGATGCCAAGTCCATGTGTGGTGTTTTCACCATTTACCACAATAAAGTTAGGTTTATAGGTTTGCTTGATTTCAGGTAGTTTAGAAAATAAAAATCTACGGCCTTCTTTGCCAAAAACATCGCCAATAAATAGTAATTTCATCTATATATTTGTTCCTCGTTTCTATACATTAATTATAAAGGGTTTAGTATTGATTTTACTAAACCTAAATAAAAATAGGTTTGAATAAATGATTCAAACCTATTTAAAAGATTTATTAAAATATTAAGTTAATGCTTATTTAGCAAAATCAGTAACTCTGGTTTCACGAATTAAAGTAATTTTAACGGTACCAGGATACTGCATTTCGTTTTCAATGCGTTCTTTGATGTTTCTCGCAATTAGTGGCATTTCTTTGTCAAACACTTGATCTGACTTAACCATGACTCTAATTTCTCTACCTGCTTGAATTGCGTAGGCTTTTTTCACACCTTGAAAAGAGTTGGCAATTTCTTCAAGTTGAGTTAAGCGTTTAATGTAGTTTTCAGAAGATTCGTTGCGAGCTCCTGGACGAGAGGCAGAAATTGCGTCGGCAGCGGCTACTAATACAGCAATTACTGATTTTGCTTCGCGGTCTCCATGGTGTGAAGAAATTGCATCTATAACTTCTGGTGCTTCTTTGTAGCGCTGTGCTAGTTTAACGCCAATTTCTACGTGTGAACCTTCCATTTCGTGATCTATTGCTTTGCCAATATCGTGAAGTAAACCGGCTCTGCGTGCTATGTATTCGTTTTCGCCAAGTTCAGCGGCTAACTTACCTGCTAAAAATCCAACTTCCATACTGTGCTTAAGGACGTTTTGCCCAAAACTTGTACGGAAAGCCATGCGCCCAACAATACGAATTAAGTCTAAGTTCATCTTACCAATTTCCATTTGGAAAACAGCGTCTTCGCCGGCCTGAAACACATAGTCATCAACTTCTTTTTGAGCCTTTTCAACTAACTCTTCTATTCTTTGCGGATGGATTCGCCCATCTTGAATTAAAGCAGTTAGCGCTCTTTTAGCAACTTCTCTACGAATTGGGTCAAAACCAGACAAGACAACAGCGTTTGGTGTGTCGTCAATTACCACGTCAACTCCCGTCAAGGCTTCAAATGCGCGAATGTTTCTACCTTCTTTTCCAATAATTCTTCCTTTAATTGAATCATCTTGAAAATTTACTACAGAAATTGTGTGGTCAGCGGTAGCATCTGAAGCATACTTTTGCATAGCAATAGCCAGGATACCTTTGGCTTTACGTTCTGCTTCAAGTTGAGCGCGTTCTTCAGATTCGCGAATATACGCACTCATTTCATGTTGCATCTTGTTTTCAAGATCTTGCATAATTTCGGCTTTCGCTTGGTCTTTAGAAAGACCAGCAACTCGCTCAAGTTCACGCTCAGCCTCTGTGATTTTTTCTTCAACTTTAGCGTGTTTTTCGTCAAGTTCAAGTTGTTTTTGTTGAATATTTTTATCTTTATCGTCAATAGACTGCTCACGTTTATCTAAATAAAGTGTGCGGTTGTCTAAAGACTGCTCACGAGTGATTAACTTATTTTCTTGTTCAGCAACCAGTTTAAGACGGCTGTTAATGTTAGTCTCTGCGTCTTGTTTTAAACTTTCAATATTACTACGTCCTTGTTGTAAGTATTCTTTTTTTAAGCGATCGGCTTCTTTTTTACCTTCGCTAATAATCTTTTCAAAAGTAAATTTGGCTTTTTTTAGCCCCTTTTCATAAGTTATTTTTCTTACAATATACCCAAGGATTGAACCAAGTATAATAGAGGTTAAACTCGCAAGCACTATAATTAGTGCAGTCATTTTATCCTCCAGACAGGGTGTTAAAATAAACTCTGTCGCTATTTGAATTATAGGAAACAAACCCCTAAAAGTCAAATAGTTTTTTAGGTTAAACTGTGCTAAAATACTCCTAAAGGAACAGACTTTTTTAAGAGTTTATTTAAAATAAAATGTAGTTTTTGACGCAAATTTTGAATTTTCTAAAACCGTACAATAACTACTTTAATGTATATTAAACTTAGTTTAAACATACACATAATAAAATGAACTTTAAAATTGAATTGAGGTAAATATTAATGATTTTGATGAACAATATAATTGACGAAAGTAACGCAAATATCCACAAAAAATGTCTAGAGTGCAGATTGCCGCTTTCTTTTAAAGACAAGCGTTTAGCCAAAGAACTAATAGATTATGTTAGAAACTCAATAACTCCAGAAATCAGAGACCGCTATAACTTGCGCGAAGCAGTAGGGCTAGCAGCACCTCAGATCAATGTTTTAAAGCAAATGTTTGCAGTTTACTTTTATGACATAGATGAAACTTTTTATAATTTTGTTGCGGTTAACCCAGAAATTATTGAAGTAAGCAAAGAACTAATATACTTACCAGAAGGTGAAGGCTGTCTAAGTGTAAACCGAGAAACCGATAACTTACTGACTCCAAGATACAAAGAAATTAAGGCAAGATTTTTAAAAATCGTAGAAGGTGAAAAACCAATTTGGGTTACACAAACTTTTAAAGACTATCCAGCGATTGTTTTCCAACACGAATACGACCACTTACAGGGCACGCTTTTTGCCGATAAAATGTTTAAAGAACTACCAGAGGCTAAACCTGTTTTTGATTTAGATAAAATCAGAGCGGAGTATCAAGCCAAAGTAGATGCCGCAAACTCAAAAGAAATAAAATAAAGGCGTCGATGGCAAAAATTTCTAAAACTAATTTCTTAAACTACATGCGTTGTCCACGCTACGTGGCTTTAGAAAAAATGAGATATGAAAAAGGCGAGGCGGTAGTTGCCTTTGACCCAAACGCCACAATTCAGGATTTTTTATCTGAAGAGACAAACGCAAAAAAACAAGAAATTTTAGCGCACATGTATGAAGTTGTTAAAAACGAAGGCGGAGATTTAGAAGAAATATTTGCGCCTGACTTAAACAAAAGTATCACCCTTGACCTTTATATGGATGATTTTAAACAAATTGAGGTCTTGGCAGCAGAACGTGTAGAAAAACAATTTGGTGGTCAAGTTATTTTTGCAAAAGACACTAACCTTCAAAAATACATTGCTTTAGAGCAAGGTGATCACACTTATTTTTCTTTTTGTGATATTTTTCAAGAAGATGAAAACGCTATTCGTATTTTTGAGGTGAAAGCCACAACTACAAATAAGTTTTTAACTAAACTAACTAACAAAAAAGACGGCCCTGCTTTTATTTACAACGAAAAAACCAAAATTATTGAAGACGTAATGTCAACCGAGAAAGCCAGAGCGAAAGTCACAAAACGCTTTGACACAAGCGGAATTGGCCGAATTTCTTTTGACCTTGCTTACCAGCGTTATGTGATTGAACAAAGTAAGCAATTTACCAAACCAGTTTATTATTATCTCGCGGTTTTAAACCACGAATACGTATACGACGGAAAAACCAACGAACATGGTGCAAGGGTCTACAACCCAGACTCTATAATTTCTTTCATTGACTACAACAAAATCTCTGAATATTTGCAACCAACAATTGCTGCGGAAATTAAAAAAATTGAGCAGGCTATAGACTTAGCCGACGCTTCTAAAGTAAACTTTGGCGCGCACTGCCAAAAAGGAAAGAACTTAGAGTGCCAATACTTTTCTTGTGTCTGCAAACACGATTGGCAGATTCCAGATAAATACTCCATATTTGAATACATTGACCGTCACCATGGCTTTAAAAATAAGGCAGAAAAACTAGAAATTGAAGACCTGGTTAACGAAGGCACAGTTAAAATGACCGATCTGGTCGATAAATATCTAAACCGCGAAAAAAATAAAACTCAAAAATACTGTGTGCTTACAGGCAAAGAGCATATTGACGAGGCTTTAGTTAAAAAATATTTAGACGAAATCAAGTTTCCAATTTATCACCTAGACTTTGAATCTACTAACTTTCCACTACCTCGCTATGTTGGCGAAAAACCCTATACCCAGTCGCTATTTCAGTTTTCTATCCACATAGAAAAGGAGTTTGGCAAGTGTGACTTAAAAGCCGACAACGTCTACTTTTTAAATAAAGACACAAAAACTGACTACAGACTTGAGTTTACTAAACTCATGCTTGAAACTATCAAGCCAGACGGTGGTAGTGTGATGGTTTACAACAAAGCATTTGAAAACACTCGAATTAAAGAGTTAATTCAACTTTTTAAAGCAGATACTAAAATGGTAGAAGGTCTGCAAAATATCTTAGACAGAATATATGACTTAATGTATGTCTTTAAAGGAAAAAGCGCAGACAAACCAAAAGGTGGTCTGGCTTACTATCACCGTGATTTGTTTGGTTCTTACTCAATTAAAAAACTGCTTCCTGTTTTTACAGACCTTTCTTATAAAAACTTGGAAGTCCAAAACGGACTAATGGCCGTGCAGGAGTATTTGTCTTTTACTGAAAAAAAAGGACCCGACTACGAAAAATCATACGCAGCACTTTTAGCGTATTGCGGCCAAGACACCTACTCAATGCACTTGCTTTTAAAAGCGATTGCCAAAAAAGTAGGTTGGCAACCTAAAAAATAGCAATTAAATATCAAAAACCAATCAGCATAACGCTGGTTGGTTTTTTTACTTTAAGCGATTAAACTACTGTTTAAAAAACACCAAAAACTATTTTTAAGCAATTTAGTTAATCTGCATAAATATATATGCGGAGGAACTTTTAATGTCAAAAAAACTTAGTTTTGTAGTTTTATTTTTTATTTCCTTTTGTTTTGGACTTTTTTCACCTAAACAGGCTGTAGCAAAAGAATCTAGAATCGTTGGAAAAACTTTCATTAAAACAGTAATTTACGAAGGCTTGCAATATGAAATGCACGCCGAAGGGATTTACCGAGAGTTTGACTTTAGTTTAGATAATCCAGAAAAAGTCTCATTTGATGAACTAAAGAATGCAGTTAAAGTTTGGTTAAAAGACGTAAACACTGGCGAAAAATATATGGCTGAATCTATAGAATACGCAAACCCAGAAAGTTTTGAAGAAAAATTCTTTATGACCAACTTCAAACAAAGGAAAATGCTGGTTAGTTTACTTTGTGAGTTTAGTCGTCTTGCCGATGAACTTGAAGTTAATTTAATTATCAATATTTTAGACAGAGAAAAACCAACTACAAACCAAATTAAGCCAATAGTTTTCACAGAACTTAAAAAATACAGACTTACAGATAAGCAAATTGACGAAATTTTAAAGAAACACTTTGTCTTTAAAGACAATATTTCAACTAAATTGACAACCAAACTACTTGGTGCTGAAGATGTTTTGCTAAACAAACCAGGAAAATACCCAATAGAAGTTCATTGTTTAGATGAAAACGAAAACCAAACGGTTTTAAAAACCTACATAGAAGTTAAAGACATTGAGGCTCCCAAAATTGAGTTTAAAAAACAAACAGAACAGTTAACTACAGTAATCGGTTCGCCGTTTTTTACCTTAAATCAGTTTAATATTACTGATAACAGTGGAGATGAACTAGATATTAAAGTAGAAGGTGAAGAAAAATTAAGAAAAGTCGGAGTGCACGAACTTTCGGTGACAGCAACTGATAAAAGCGGAAATTCAACTACAAAGAAATTCACTGTTGAAGTTAAAGATACAGGAGTAGCCGAAATCACGTTTCCTTTTAAGGAACTTTCAAAAGAGGTGCTTTCTCCAAGTTTAGACAACGAAAAAATAAAGACTGAATACACAAACTTCATTGAAGAAATTTTAAAATCGGCCGTTGTAAATGATAAAGTCTACACCCACGAGTTAAGTGAATTAAACCTAGACATTAGCGAAATTAACTTAAGTAAGGTAGGTAAATACAAAGTTACTTTAAATGTATTTAAGCCAAATACTCAAGAAATCAGAGGTTCAAAGTCTTTTGTCTTAGAAGTCAAAGACACAACTAAGCCAACCATTGAGCCCATTCAAACTAAGCAAGATAAAAATAATCAAAACTATGTGCCAGTTCAGGTAAACTCTAAGTTTAACCTAACTGACTTATTTGACATAAAAGACAACTATGACTTTAAAAGTGAACTTAAAACTACAATTGACAAAACTATTGACACTAAAGAACTTGGCAAATCATATTTAGTAGAAATCTCAGTTCAAGACAAAGCGGGTAATAAAATCTCAAAATCATACCTGCTAAAAGTTGTAGACTTGCTTCCACCTACTTTAGTAAAGCAACCAAGAAGTATCTTTTTAAATGTTGGTGAGAAGTTTCAAGCAAGTAAATTTTTTTCATATCAAGACGACACTAAGGTAACCGAAAAACTATATGTTGACGGAGAAGAATATACCTTTAATTTCAGTAAACCTGGTAAATACCGCTGTGAACTTAAACTAACCGATGAATACGGAAACGAAACTGTACATAGTTTCGTTTGTGTGGTTGGCGACAATATTCCACCAGTATTGGAATTAAAAGCAAATAGTTTAACTGTCAAATTAAGAGAAACTAATTTACTTGAAACTCTGCGTCAAAACATAGCGGGTATTTTTGACAATGTAGACAAGTCAATTAACCCTAGTAAATGTCACATTGACGTATCTGGCGTCAACTTAGAAAAATGCGACTACTACAAAGTGTACTACACTGTAAAAGACACTTCGGAAAACTCAGTGACTAAAGAACTTAGACTTTTGGTGGGTGACAAGGTAAAACCAACAATTAAGGAAACTAACCCACTTGAAATTGACATCGTGACTTTAAAAATAATCCAAGCCAAATTGGTTACTTAAAGGGGCTTGAAATTACTGATAACTCAGATACTAAAAACAACAGTAAACTAGACATCTGGCACGAGACAATAGATGCCACTAAAAATAAAGAACTACCTAGAACTCTTTTATATACTGCAACAGATGAGCGCGGAAATATACAAACTTATGAGCGGACTATAATTTACAAAAATAGT
>CAUTRH010000004.1:0-15469 GCA_963540905.1 uncultured Acholeplasmataceae bacterium
TTAACCACTCTTTGCTTAGTTTTAGAGGGGGCGGAAATTGCACATCACTCAAACAAATTGAATCAATTAACCACTCTTTGCTTAGTTTTAGAGGGGGCGGAAATTGCACATCACTCAAACACAACCATTTTTTAAAAATACGCATAACTTGTTTTAGAGGGGGCGGAAATTGCACATCACTCAAACAAATATGTGTTAAGTTATCTTGTCTTTGTCGTTTTAGAGGGGGCGGAAATTGCACATCACTCAAACCTGTGTGCAACATCCTAAAAGCACAAATTGAGTGCTTTTCTACATAAATTATACAGCCTTGATGTAAAATAATCTACTCTAAAACATCACCGTTGAAATATTTAATAATCTTGATGTTATCGCTCAAAAACTTTGGCTTATCTTTTTCCAAAGACACTAAAGTAATTTCACTTTCTTCACAAATATTTTTTAATTGTATAATTTCGTTTTCAGAAAAATACGCAAATAAAAAACTAACAAAAAGCAGTTTTACTTTTTTCACCTCTAAGACAGTCTCTAAATAATTTATAAACCTATCAAAAAGTGTTTCTTCTTTTTCTTTAAATTGTACTTTCATTAGTTTTAAAATATCTGTGTTTTCTATATCTTCAAAATAATCAAAATCAATTAAGCTAGAGGTTTTTAGTTCTTTTAACCAGGTTAAAATTGTTTCTTTTACTTTATTGAAGTTAAACATGGTTTCTGAGTTTGCGTTTTCTTTTAAAATTTTTTTATGCAACCAAGTGATTAGTTTCTTTTGATTTAAGGTAAGTGAAAACAAATCGGTTTGAAGGTCAACTTCTGAATCTAATTTCAGTTTTTTATCGCTATCAAAAAAAGTTAAGGCCTCTGTTTCTTCTTCTAACTCTTTTTTAAATAAAGAAATAAAGTTAAAAAGTTCGTTAACTTCAGGCACAAAAAGTATGTTCAAAGAATTGTTTTTGAAGTTAATAAATTTATCACAACCTGTTATTTTTAAAATCATATTTCTGTGTACCTCTCAAAAGTGTTGATGACATTATTTTTAGGTTCACCTAAAAAATACTCGATATTATTAAACTGTTTTTCGGTTATTTCTGCTACCTGCACAATGCCTGCAGGTGGAAGATTCTTTCTAATTTCTGCTTTTATTGCTTTTGCGTTAGCAGGGTTTAGAGCAAGTTTTGAATAAACGGATTCTGTCATCATAATAAAACCTGAGTTTGTCAAAAACTTATGCCACTTAGAATAATTTCTAAGATCGGCTTTGGTAGTTGAGTTGACATCAAACATTACAATTATTCGCATCGCTCTGATCTGCATCTAAATAAGCATTCCTTTCTAAAAGTTCAATTTTAGGAAAAACAACTTTGTTGGTTTTCAAAATATTTAAAAGTTGAGTTGTGTATACAGAAATTGCGTTGTCTAAATATCTTTCTTCGCCGTTTAACTTAATTCGTTTAGAAAGAAGTTTTCTGATTTCTTTTTTCGGAAAATCAGAATCTAAAAAAAGCATTACTAAAATATCTACACAAGGGCGAAACGGTTCCATAAAGTCAGATGATAAATTGAAACTATTAAACGGTCCTTTGTGAAAAATGCCGAGTTGTGTGAGATATCCATGCGATACTAACTCACGATTAAAACAACTTAAGATTATGGCGTAGCCGTAATTTAAAAGGGTATTTCTAAGTGAGTCTTGTTCTCTCGTGAAGGACTTGCCAAAAAGAGCAGAAAAATATTCTTTTGCTGCAATTCCTTCACGATTTGAATAATCAAATCCTTTGATTTCGTCTATGTATCCTTCTAGTTTAGAGAATTCTCTAAAACCAAACATTTTCATAACTTCTGCTTGCAAACTAATTTTACTTTTAACAATTTCTTGCCAAAGCAACATCTTAGTTTCTTCCTTCCAAGAAAGTTGTATGTTTAAAGCGGTTAATTGTGAATGGAAATGATTTAAACCCAAAACAGTTGCGGTAGGATTGTGTTTTTCATCACATATTATCACAGAGACATTTTGATGAATTAGCTCTAAAAGAAGTGGAGATGTCATTGAAATTCTGTTGCTTTATAAAATTAAGCAAGAAAGTTCAGAAATCAAAACTTTGGTTTCTTTTTCACCATCATAAATCAAAAGATATCCGTGTAGTAGTGAAAGTTTAGATGTTCTTTTAATAACAAGTGTTCTAAACATTATTTTCGTAAATTGTGATTTTTTTAGTTTTAAAACCTGTTACAGATTCTTTAATTATGGAAAAATTGTATTTTATAGTGTTAGCCTTTCTGTAATCGTGAATATTATTTTCTATTTTGTTTTTGCCAATATTATAAATTTTGCAAGATGCTTTAAAACATTGCTTGCCAAAAGTTTTACAGTTTTGACAAGTAATTCTGTTTGCGTAATAAAATCAAGTTCCTGAAATAAACATAAATACCTAGCAGAGTTGAAATTTCCATCAATTTGAAACCTATTTTTCACCTCAGGTGAAATTTTTTTATTTTCAAATAATACTTGTACAGAAGTATATATTTCTTGCATTACTCTCAAGTTATTTTGCTTTAACAAATGAATATTGATCTCGCGACCTTTGTTGTACGATAAATTCCTATAAAGACTAATAAAATAATTTTCAAACTCAGAAAGGTCACATTTTCCTCTATCAACTTCCTTTAAAAAATTTTCATATTTTGTACTTAAATAATTTAGATATTTGTAATTTGTCTTTTGTTTTAAAACTAGATTATGTACGTCGTGGTAAGTCAAATTTGTATCAGTATCGCATCCAGCAAGTCTAACCTTTAGACCATCAATGGTACAAAGCGTTCCAATAGGGATGATAGGATTTGTTGATATTTTGGAAAAAATAGCTGTTGTTTTGTTATCCTTTGTGTATTCTTCTTGAATATATTTTTTAAATTTTTCTAAATTAAAAACTTTTTCTTGGCGATTAATATTTTCATCATAAAATTTTGTGCAGTGATAAATTGGCACAGGCACTATTTTTATACTTGTTCTTTCTTTACCATTTTTATTTTTAGTTTTAATTTCAACTATTGTAAAAAAAGCAGTTTTGACGCTCTTATAACTACCGACATTATTAAGTTTGCGTTTAATAGGAACACCACCCTCGTTTTTTCTGTGTATCGTTTCGTGCCAAAAAGCGCCACTACTTTTAACCTTTGTCATTTTTGTAATTAACTGGTCTTCTGAGTTAAAAATATTTTCAAAATATTTTAAAAATTTAACTTCTTCACCTTTAATTTTCAGAGTCTTGTTAGGTATAGCTCTTTGGAGAAGTGATGAACTTTTTTTATCTCCAAATTCAACATTTCCGTCAGTATAGTTTTTGTGTTTAGATTTAAAAAATTTGGCAAGAACATCGTTTAGGTAAGCATCATGTGCGTGATGATATTTATTTAAATTTCTATACTTTAAAAAATCAAAAGTCTTTCTAAAATCATATACATAACTTGATTTAGAATAAACAGGCTTGAAATCTTTTGCATCTTTAAATTTATAGTTTTTCAAAAAGTTTATAAGTTCTATATTAACCCAATCTAAAATGTTTTTTTGTCTATTTTCAAACTCAGTAACTTCTTCAGGCGTAAGTTCTGTTTTTCTCGTTAATCTAATATACTTTTCGTAAGTTATCAGTTTTCGTTTGTATAAAATCTCCCATTGTTCAGACATTTTTGACTGTATTTCAAAAGAAATCGGGTATATATTATCTTTTTTGCGATTTATATCTTTTGCTGTTAAAACTTTATTGTTATGGATAGAGTCATCTACAATCTTGGATTGTGGCCAAATATGGTCAATATCGTAGTCTTCTAAATTTCCAATATCTATAGGTTTTCCAGTATAAATGTCTTTTCCAAGTTGACAAAAATAAAGATATAACTTATCGCCTCTTAATTCAGGGTCAACTTGCAAGTTATCGAGTTCTTCAATAAGATGTTTGTATTCAAAATCATTTAAACTTTCAATTTGTTTTTTAATTTGTTCTCGTCTAGAAGTTGTTCTCTTGTTTTTATCTTCTTTGTTGTTAGTGCGAGTAAACTCAAGAGTAATATGTGAAGGTAGTTGGCCATTCATAATTTCAATTATTTCGTCAATTAGTTTATTAGCTTGAATTATTGGTCTTCTTGAAAGCGGCGGAACGAAGCGTTCTGTCAGATATTGATTTAAGCAATTTGGATCATTTAAGTCAAGTTCACGCTTAGTATTTTCAGCAGCAATTGTTTCCAGGTTAACAGATTCATCGTCAATAACTACGTAAATTAGTTCTTGTAAATTTAAATTAGATTCACGTAAATGAGCAATCACAGGTTGCCAAAGACCTTCTTTGTTTGAAAGCAAAATTTCTGTTAAGAACTTGCGAGAAAATTTACCTGCTTTATTTGATTTAACTTGCATAAGTTTGTTTAAAGTATCTATATCGATATTAGAATTTACAAAGTTTTCTTTAGTAAGTTCTTGCGTTAATTTAACATCTTTATTGATTTCAATTTCTTTAAACTCAGGTATATTGTAAGCATTTGCCAGTTCTTTAATGATTTCTAATTTTGCTTCTGTGTTATTTTTGTCAGCGTAGCTGAAGTTATTGATTATTTCGTCAAAAAAAGCCACTTTTTTTGAATCTAAATAATCAGCAGGTATTTCATTTTCCAAACCAAATATTGACCTAAATTTTCTTTGAGCAGATAAAGAAAGTGGTAAAGTTGGTTTATCTGCGTTTAAATCCATACCTTTAGTAACTTTCTTTTCAAGCAGTTTTTCAATTGTTTTTAAAGTTAATTGATTTGCGTTGTTTTTAAGTAAATGTTGATAAAGTTTTACTTTATCTGCTTGGGTAATCGGAGTAAGTGCTTCACCAAAACGGAGTTTGTTTACGATGTTGAAAAAAATGTAGTCTTGATAAAGTATGGTTTCTTGCTGCATGGTTTTTTCGCCAGCCAAATAACTACAATTCCCCTGCATTCTAGTAATAAACTCTTTGTTGGTTTTAATTTTGTCAACAACTTGATCTAAATTAAAGGGGGTAATTTTTTCGTTTTCAAAGCCTGGTTTTTTAACTATCCATTGGTTTTTGCCAGGTACGTTTTGAGAAAGCGGGCCAAGAAAATACTCAGCCTTAAAGGTAAGTAAAGTTTCTATATTCTTTTTGGTGGCTGCATCTAGCGGTGAACAGTCAAGAATTTTTCTTAATTCTGCTAAATGCAGTTGGTTCATAACCTCGCGACTATATTCAAAATTGGTTGGAGTATAAAGAGTATATCCTTTTTCAACATCTTCAAAAGTAGGATTTTCAGAAATCAAGTATTCTGCAAACTCCTTGAATTCAGGACCTTTGCTTTCGGCTTCCGTTAAGAAAGTTGTTTTTATCTCGTCATTTTTAAAAAATTCTGTAAGAATTTTGTTAAGTTCTTTAATAAAACCGTCTTGATACGCCTTTAAAGGACGTTTCTTTCCAGACTTATATCCTTTACCGTTGCCAATAAATTTCTCGTAAACTCCATCTTTTTTAAAGATTTTTTTATATACTTCTGTTCCTTTGAAAAGTGTTTTTAAAAGGGAACTGTTTTTTTTGTGATTTTCAAAAAGTTTAATTTTAAAGTCAGAAATAGAATTTGCGTGTTCTAGAATCTTTTTAGCCTGAAGTATTGAAAAATATGAAAACATTTTTTCAATGGTGCGGTTAACTTCATCGCTTTCTGTGTATAAATCACTAAGTTCTTTTTTCTTAAAATTTAAACCAGTTTCTTTATCACTGTTACCAAAAAGCTCCTTATAGTTAATGACATTTCCGACAATTGCTCTATAGATGTAGCCGGCTAAGTTATTTTTTTGCTTAACAACTGAGTTTTTAAAGTAAGTGTTAATTTCAGCAATAACTTTGTCTTTTTCAGGAATAGCCTTTTCGCTTTCGTTATTTGCATTCGCGAACTCTAAAACCTCTTCAACAATTTCGTTAAGTAAAGTTTCTTTTTGCTCGTGAACATTTGTCGTATTAGAAAAATCAAGGTCGGAAGCAATTAAAAAATGCCCACGGTTTTTAAGCATGTCGTGTGCTGCTAAAAATAAAAAGCGATAATATAAACCACGTTTTTTGAATTGCTCAATTTGCTTTGGATTGCTAAGTGCTTTTCTTAAATGGTAAATAGTTTGAAACTCAGCGAAGTAATCCTTATCTTGATAATTTGGTTCTCTAAAAAGTATGTTTAAACCTTGGTGGGTTTGAGTAAGATGCAGATTTTTAAAGAAGTTTTTATCTTCTTTTAATACATAGTCTTTAAGTACGCCTTTCAGTAAGTTTAAGCGCCAGATTTTTTTACCTAAAGTTCTTCTGGCAGATCTCGCACTTCTGTATTTTTTTGAGTCTTCGGCGGCGTCAAAAAGTCTAGCACCATACAAACGCTTGCCTTTCCTGACTACAATTTGATCTTCCTTGTCGCCAGAATCCCAAACTACTGCCCAGCCAATAGAGTTTGTACCCATGTCAAGGGAAATTCCGTAACTAGGTTGTTTTTAGCAATTTCATTTTCAGAAACTGCGTTATTTAGATTTTGTTTTTCGTTTTCCATTTTTCTTTCCTTTCTTTAACTTTTTTAGCATCAAAAAAAAAAAAAAAAACGTTTTTTTGATTGAAATAATTACACAAGTATGATAACATAAATTCAGCGGAATTGCACATAGGTTCAAATAAGATGGTCTTTGGTTCGCCAAAGATTTTTCGCACATATTAGAGCTTGTCTCATTAAAAAAGCCCTTGCTGGGCTTTTTTAATTTTTAGATATAAACTTACAAAATAAGTGGAAAGGATTTAAACGAAATGGAGTTTATCGGAATTGCTATATTAAAAGTTGGACTAGCCTTAGTAGTAGGCTTTTTTGGAGGTAAAGTTGCCCAAAAATTCAAACTACCATCAGTTTCTGGCTATTTAATCGCAGGGCTTTTCTTGGGTCCTTCAATCGCTTTATTTACACCTTTTGAAGGTTTTATTACAAGTACTGAAATGAGCAGTCTAAACTTCATTAAGGAAATTGCTTTAACTATTATTGCCTTTTCAATCGGTTCTGAGTTCGGATTTAAAAACTTAAAGAAAATTGGTAACAAAGTAGCGATAATTACCTTACTTGAAGTACTTGGTGCAGTACTACTAGTTTTTACCCTAATTTTGTTTATTCCGAAAACTGCACAAATTATGCAAGACTACACTGGTAAATACGCATATTTACCATTTTCAAAAGGAAATATAGCGTTTACTTTATTGCTTGCTGCTATGTCTGCAACTACCGCACCAGCGGCTACTTTATTGGTAATTAAACAATACAGAGCGCACGGTCCTGTTACTAAAACTGTTTTGCCAATTGCTGCCCTTGATGATATATTTGGGATAATTGCCTTTGGCTTAATTTTTGCAGTTGCAAAAGTCATCTTGCCACACTCCGCCACAGGTGGTGCAGTAAGCTCCTTGGCGTTCGGGGTTGCAAAACCATTTATTGAAGTTTTTGGCTCAATAATTATTGGTATAGTAGTCGGGATTGCTTTGGCATTTTTAGCCAACAAATACGACAAAGAAAGAGACGACATTCAAGTGCTTGGGTTTGCCTCTGTAGTAATTTGCCTTGGTCTTTCTTACTATATTAAAAAAATTAGTAATGGTGCTGTTGAAATTTCGCCACTACTTGCAAATATTGCAGTTGGAGCCTCTGTTGCTAACTTAGTTAAAAAACCACACCGCACTTATCACGCAATGAACGATTTTTCATCTCCTCTATATATTTTGTTTTTCACACTTTCCGGAGCATCACTTGACCTTAGAATGTTTGGCAGAACTAGCCCTGTGTTGTTTGCGATTATTGCGCTCTACATTGTTGGCCGCTCAATTGGAAAATACGCAGGTGCCTCAATTGGTGCCAAAGCCGCGAAAGCCGACCCAATGGTCCAAAAATACATAGGTTTTGCACTATTGCCGCAAGGTGGGGTGTCTCTTGGTTTGATAGTAATAGTTGCTAACTCCATGCGGGAGTTTGGAGCAACAATTGCCGCAATTATCTTAATTACTACTTTATTTTTTGAAACCACAGGCCCACTGTTTTCTAAGTTTGCAATTTCCAAGGCTGGTGAAATCAATGGCCTGGATAAATTCAACGAAGTTGCATTTTAAAGTAAAAAGGAGTTTAAAATGGAAGCATTATTTATTGTCTTAAATGACACTGACCATCTTGAAGATATTATGGAGAAGTTCTTAGAACTAGGAGTTAAAGGTGCTACTGTTGTAGACAGCGACGGTATGGCTGGCTATATCGTGCATTCGCACCCTGGTATGAACTCACTTCTTTCTGGACATTTTGCTAAACTTGGCAAAAGCTACAATCCAAATAGCAAAACTATTTTCACAGTTGTCAAAGACCACGAAATGGCAGACCGAGTAGCCGGCGCGATTAAAGAAATTTTGATTAACACCGAAAAGAAGATTATTGGCTTTATGTTTACAGTTCCTGTTTCTAAAATCTACACTCTGTCTAACCATTAATTTAACAAAAAACTGCCTTTTTTCTTTAGTCTTAACTTGTCTAAATTGAAAAGGTATTTTTTATTTTATATAATTAACTAACTAAAAGGAGCAAGACTTGGACTTAATTAAAGCAAACAATTTAGTAAAAACATACGGTAAAAAAGAAACACAAGTAGATGCCCTAAAAGGCATATCTTTTTCAGTGGCAGATGGCGAAATTGTTTGTATTTTAGGAAGGTCCGGTGCGGGTAAATCTACACTGCTAAATATCCTTGGCGGCATGGACACTGCAACTTCAGGTAGTCTACTTTTTAAAACCCACAACATCAGCACTTACTCAGAACGCGAACTAATTGAACACCGACGCCAAGAAATTGGCTTCGTTTTTCAGTTTTATAACTTAATTTCTAATTTAAATGTGTATGAAAACGTAGAAATTGCACGTTTTGGTAAAAACTCATTTAACTCAAAAGAAATTCTTAAAAGTGTAGGTCTAGATAAGCGCTTAAAGAACTTTCCACAACAGCTTTCAGGTGGAGAACAGCAAAGAGTGGCGATAGCCCGTGCACTTGTTAAAAATCCAGGTCTTTTGCTGTGTGACGAGCCAACCGGTGCACTTGACATTAAAACTGGAATTGAAGTTTTAAAAATTATTCAAAATCTAAATAAAGAACACAAAAAAACCATAATTATCGTGACTCACAACTCAGAGATTGCAAAAATTGCCGATCACGTGATTGAACTAAAAGACGGTCAAATTTTTAGAGATTTTAAAAATAAAACTCCGTTGGCAGTTGGCGAACTTAAGTGGTGATGTTTAGTATTTTAAATAAAAAAATATTAAGAACTCTGCGCAAATCAGCTAAGCAGTATGTTGCGCTATTTTTAATTTTGACTTTATTTTTTGTGCTTTTCTTTGGCTTAGTTGCCTCTTATCGCGACCTTAAAACCAGAGTTGAAAAAGTCTACAGAGAAAGCAATTTAACACACTCCTTGATCGCCAATACTTACCTAAAAGAAGAAGACAAAGCGCGCGCCAAAAAAGCACTGGCCAATATCGGACTTAAACCAAGTGACTACGAAATGGACACCAGAGGCTCGGCTTTCTTGAACTTAAAATTAGCAACCGGCTTTACTGAGTCTGAAATCAAAAGCAGTGCCAGAGTTCGCAAACTAAAGACAGACATTGAAAAATACAAAAAGTACGTAAGCTCTGGTTTTATTGCTTCTGAATACGATGTGACTTTAACTAAAAAACCCATCTGGCAAGAGCGAATTTCAAAAAGTTATGTGGTGTATGACCACGAACGAAAAGAAATTAAAAACCCGCAGCGCGGGATTTTTATGAAAGTAGATGAGTTTAAAAAACTACCCAGAGTTGGAACTCCTGTTGAAATAGATGTGCCAAAGAAATACCTTGAACTGCTGCTTTCAGAAAAAGGCTACAAGATTGACCACAATACAGGAGAAATCGTTTATAAAAACGGAGATTTAGCCTTCAAAGGCTTAGAAAGACTATACTTTGACGGTAATTTTGAAAGTATTTTGACTAACCGTTCGTATCTAAAAGACCAGACTGGCCAAAACCTACCATACCAATTTAACGAAACATTTTTGTCATACACAGCACTGCGCGGGTTTTTAAAGTCAATTGCTGAAAACAAAACTAGACTAAAAGTTGTTGTGCCTATTGCAGGATACGTGTATACTGGTGAAAACATTCAAAAAAATGTATCTCAACTTCAGGCTTTTTTAGATACCGAAACTTTGTTTCATGAACTAGGTCTTCAAAAACCTAAACTAACCGGACTACTGGCTGGTATTCAGATGCTAAATGACTTTATAGTTTGCCAACAAACCGCTGAGTTTAAAAAAGAGTTTAAAGAAAATAACTTAGTTAACTTCCGTCCACTTGCTAAAAGCAAAAAAGACTACGAAACTCAGAACTACAACGGCGACTACTTTACCCTGCTTAGACAAAACTACAAAGACGAGTTTTTCAAAGACTTATTTGCGCAAGTTGAGCGCCTATACAGTTTCCCCGGAGTTAAAGAAAAACTACTTAGCAAAGAAGTTCAACAAAACAAAAAACTTTTAGTTGAATTGCTTAAAATCCCACAATTTCCAAACCAAATAAATGTGCGTTTTTTAAACTCTAAAACCCCAGAAAACACAGCCAAAGAGTTTATTTTAGAATATGAACGCTTACTTAAACAAGACAATAAAAGTAGCGGAACAGCATCTAGCAGATTCTTGTATGCTAAAACCGGACAAACCCTATTTACAAACAACGTAGTAAACGAAGACGTAGGATTAACTTTCTACTCAGCCTTTATCTATCCCCTGGTTTTCTTTTTAGTTTCACTACTAATTTTCGTAACTACATCTTCGCAGTTAATTATTAGAGAAAGCAAAGAAATCGGCACGATGAAGGCAATTGGAATTAGTAGAAAACAAATTTTTGGCCACTACTTAAAAATTAACTTGCTTTTGGTATTTAGTTCACTTGCGGTTGCTTTAATTATTTCTCCGTTTATTGTTCCGCTGGTTCTAAAAACTAAATACAATCTACTTTATAATCTACCCAAATACCACTATATCTTTCCGTGGTTAGAAGTTATGTTGTCGTCTGCTTTGGTAATTTTAATTACTAGTTTAATTCTATTTTTAGTAATCAAAGCCGAACTTAAGAAAAACCCAGTTGAGTCAATGCTTGGAACCACAACCAATTCTGGTTTGAAAAAAGCAAGATCCGTAAAGCGACATTTTATGGTTGCAATTGCTTTTAGAAACATTAAAATCAATTTATTTAGATCACTTCTAACAATAGTCGGAGTCGCTGGCTGTACAGGTCTGGTTATCGCTTCTTTTGGAATTATTGACACCATTAACAAAGGTATTGACAATGACCTTTACAGTTACTACAACAATGTAGACGCTGCAATGCTGCACCTACGTGGAAAGTCCAGAGAAGTTTTAAGTAGTCTTTCAAAACTAGAAATCAAAGGTAAAAAAGCTGTTTACTACGCTGAACCGCTTTACAACGAAAACTCTTTTGTGCAAACAGAAAATGGCCAAACAAAGCGTGTTTCACTGCTTGGTATTTCTAAAAACTCAAAGTTTTATCACCCTCAAAACGGGGTTCGCCGACTTGGCGAAAAAGAGGTATCTGTTTCCAAAAGAGACGCCAGAGCCCTGGGATTAAAAGTTGGCGACTACTTGTCGTTTACAATACTTGGTGAAACATACCGTTTTAAAGTTGCTGAAATTAGAGAAACCTTTTTTGTAAACGGAGTTATCTTTAACCGAGAAGACTGCGCAAACGAACTGCTTGACAGCACTAATGTAATCTACGCAAAACTTGCAGAAGGCATTACTAAAAAAGACATAACTAAGGTTTTGAACCACAACTTTATCGGAAGCGAAAATAACTTCGGACTTGCCGAAACCAAAGACCAAGAAGCACTTGGTTATATCGGCAAAGTTATAGAAAGCAGAGAAATTCAACGAATAATTTCTAAAGTTACAGATGTAGTTTACTCATCTGCGATTACCCTTTTGAGTTTCGCGATAATTTTGGCAATAGTTGTGCTTTACAACTTAGTAAGACTAAACTTTGAAGAGCGTCTTAGAGAAATTGCTACATTAAAAGTCCTTGGTTTCTTTCAACATGAAATCGCGATTTCTATCTTTATTGAAATGCTAACGCTTTCTTTAATAGGGCTAGCAATAGGTTTGGCGCTTGGTTATCCTTTCCTTTATTTTTACCTTGGCATTAACGAAGTTTCTTACATTAACTTCATGTATAACATTGAGTGGTTATCTTATGTTTTTACAACTGTTTTAATAGTGTTCGCAAACGCTGTACTTTCGTTTTATATGGCCTTTAGAGTAAAAAAAGTACCAATGGTTGAATCGCTTAAATCTGTGGAGTAGCAAAATGAAAAGAGCAATTTTAACTCGTATTTTTGAATTAAATGCACTGGCTTTTTTAGTGCTAATATCTTACTTTTTTCGCCCACTTTGGTTAATTCCTATTTATTTTATTTCAGCGCTGGCCTTGATTTATTTACAAGGTGCTATTGTGATTTTAAGCATGATATTTCTACTACCAAATCAACCAAATAAAAAAATATTTAGTTTTCTGCTGACTAACTCAGTGTATTTTTTAAACCTCTATATTTTTAGACAAAAATATGTTTTTAAAGGTATTGAAAACATTGATATAAACAAAACTTACTTATTTGTTTCTAACCACAAATCAGAGCTAGACCCATTTGGCTATTTAGAGATATACGATAAATTAGTACTAGCCTTTACGCCAAAATCAGAGCTTTATAAATCCCTGATTTTAAGAAAAGTTTTTAAAATGTTAAACTGCGTCAAAATCTACAGAGCAGATATTAGGAAAACTTTAGTTGAAATGAATATTGGAATTCAAAAAGCACAAGCTGGTCAGTCTTTTTTAACATACATAGAAGGTGGGATTAAAAACCGAACACTCGAAGAAATTGAAGAAGTAAAACCGGCAGCTTTAAAACTTGCCTACAAGGCAAAGGCCGAAATAATACCAGTGGCTTCATTCGGAATGGTTCAGAAAAACAGGTTTTTTCCTTTGATTAGAAAGACTGTCTATCTTTACTTTTTAGAGCCGATTTCTTATAATTCATATTGTTTAGAGCCAACTGAAGACCTGGCTTTAAAATTAAAAGACCAAATTAACCTAAAGATTAAACAACATAAGGAGGAAATGTCTCATGACAATGTATGATTTGATTTTAAAAAAACGCAACAACGGTATTTTAACTGACGAAGAACTGACTTATATAATTACTGAGTACACAGCGGGTCGTGTGCCAGATTACCAAATATCTGCACTACTTATGGCAATTTACTTTAACGGAATGACTCCAGAAGAAGCTACTTCTTTAGCCTTAATTATGGCAAAATCAGGTGAAATGCTTGACCTTTCTGAAATTAACGGAGTTACAGTTGACAAACACTCAACTGGTGGAGTTGGCGATAAGGTTTCTTTAGTTTTAGCGCCAATGCTAGCAGCCTGCGGTGTTAAGTTGGCCAAAATGTCTGGCCGTGGACTTGGACACACAGGTGGTACAATTGATAAACTTGAGTCTATTCCTGGTTTTAAAGTAGAACTTACGCCAAGTGAGTTTATTGACCAAGTTAACAAAATTGGTGTATCTATAATTGGTCAATCTGCCAATATCGCACCTGCTGACAAAAAACTATACGCACTTCGTGACGTTACTGCAACAGTTGACTCAATTCCCTTAATTGCAGCATCTATTATGTCAAAAAAACTAGCATCTGGTGCTAAATGTATTTGCCTTGACGTTAAATGCGGAAGCGGTGCTTTTATGAAAAACCAAAAAGACGCAGAGGCTTTGGCTAGTCAAATGATTTCAATTGGTAATTTAGCTGGTCGCAAAATGGCGGCAGTCATTACTAATATGGACGAGCCTCTTGGCCACAAAATCGGTAACTTACTTGAAGTTATGGAAGCATATGATAACTTAAACGGCAAAATTACTCCTGACTTAATGGAAGTCTGCACGTCAATTGGTTCAATTTTACTTCAAAACGCCAAAGGTGTATCAGAGTCAGTGGCTAGAGCAGAACTAAAGGCGGCTGTTGAAAGTGGTCGCGCTAAACAAGTATTTTTAGATTTTGTTAAAGCCCAACACGGAGACATTTCTGTGTTTAGTGATTTAACTAAATTACTAAAGGCCAAAAAATTTGAACTAAAAAGTCCAGAAAGCGGCTATATTGCTAAGTTTGATACAATCAAAATTGGCGACGCTGCTCGTTTACTTGGTGCTGGTAGACTTTCAAAAGAAGACGTGCTTGACATGGCGGTTGGTATTGACTTAATTAAAAAAATTGGTGCTAAGGTTGAAAAAGGTGAAACTATTGCCGTAATTTACCACAACGAAAAAGGCCTTAAAGAAGCCGTTGATACTCTACTTGGTTCAATGATTTTCTCTAAAACCAAACCTGCCGACACTGTGTTAATTGAAAAGGTACTTCGTTAATATTGTCAGAAATGAATCAAGGTGATGAGCCTAATCAAAACCAAAACAGCGAAACAAGCAACCAAAAGCTAACTTTAACCCGCCTTTTAGTAGAAGGTTCAGCAGCGGTTGCTTTAGCAGTTGTGTTTTCAATACTGGGTAAGTTTACCGCAGCACCTTTTAAGATTTCACTATCTATGCTGCCGCTTATCTTATTTGCTTTTAGGACAGGTTCTGCCTATTCTTTGTTAGTTTCGTTTATCTACAGCATCTTTAACATGCTTTCAGACGGCGCACCTGTGCACATTGGCTCTGTTTTTTTTGACTACATACTACCGTTTACTTTACTTGGTTCTGTGTTTTTGTTAAAAAAAATTGTGCAAGAAATTTCTTTTAAATCTTACTTAATTGTGTTTTTTGCGGTTTTGATTTTATGCGTGCAGCGATTTTTATTTCACACCTTGGCTGGTGCTTTTTACTTTGGTAGCAATAAAAAAACTTTTAGCCAAAACCTAGTGTTTTCGCTAATTTACAACGCCAAATATCTATGGTTGACATCGCTGGCTACTATTTATCTAATAATCGCCTTCTTCAAACCACTGATTAGTAAAGAAAAAATCATCTAGTTCTTGCTCACCGATCATATTATCTACACACTTTAAATAATTTAAACAGGGGATGTCCCCTGTTTTTATTTGGCACGCATCTTTTAAAAAAGCTGAGTAAGCAATAGATTTTCTTCCGCTTGTATACCAAGGTAAAATATACTTTAAATCCATGACATAGGTTTTTTGATAATAGACCCACTTAAAGATAATAAAGGCTGTGCCTTTATGGGAAAAAACTTGTTTAAGATGTTTAATTTGATGTGGCTGAATATTGGCAAGCGGAAACGAGGTTTTTGAGTTGGTTTCTTTGGAT
>CAUTRH010000005.1:0-12691 GCA_963540905.1 uncultured Acholeplasmataceae bacterium
GAGTCCTCTATTTAGCAAAAGGCATGCCTAAGTTTTTAAGTAAACTGAATGCCTCTTCGTTGGTTTTTGCAGTAGTTACTAAAACTACGTCCATCCCACGGATTTTTTTAATATCGTCAAATCTAATTTCTGGGAAAATTAACTGTTCTTTAACACCAAGGGTGTAGTTTCCACGACCATCAAACGCGGTTTTAGAAACTCCTCTAAAGTCGCGAACTCTAGGTAGAGAAATTGAAATTAGTTTATCTAAAAAGTAATACATTTTCTCACCACGAAGAGTAACTTTGACACCAATTGGCATATTTTCTCTTAGTTTGAAGTTAGAAATTGATTTACGCGCACGTGTAACAACTGGGCGTTGTCCCGCGATTTGACCAACTTCTTTAACGATATCTTCAATAACTTTGGAGTTTTGAGCAGCGTCCCCTGCTCCGACGTTAATTACGATTTTTTCAAGTTTAGGCACTTGCATCACAGATGAGTACTTAAACTCTTTAATTAAAGCAGGAATTGCTTTTTTTGTGTAGTGTTGTTTTAATCTTGAAGTCATTTGCCTGCTCCTTATTTAATTGCGTCGCCAGATTTGGCGATTCGCACCTTTTTGCCGTTTTCTTGTTTAAAAGAAACACGGGTAGGTTTTTGGGTTTTTGGGTCAATTAGCGCCACGTTTGAAACGTGGATTGGCATTGGTTTAGAAATTATTTGGCCTTTTTCGCTATTTTGATTTGGTTTTTTGGCGATTTTGGCGATATTCACACCCTCAACTACGACCATGTCTTTGTCGCGAAGGACTTGAATAACGCGGCCAGTTGTGCGAGTTTTAACACCTTTTTTATCGGTAGTGAACTTGTCTTTGCCAGCAATGATGGCAACTTTGTCTCCAGTTTTGATATACATTTAACAAATTCCTCCTTTTTATAAAACTTCTGGTGCTAAAGACAAGATTTTTGTGTAATTGTTGTCTCTAAGCTCACGAGCAATCGGTCCAAAAATACGAGTTCCGCGAGGGGTTTTGTCTTCTTTGACCAATACAACTGCGTTTTCACCAAATTTAATATATGAGCCGTCTGCTCTTCTAAGGCCGTCTTTGGTTCTCACAACTACTGCCTTGCAAACGTCACCTTTTTTAACAACTCCGCCAGGAGTTGCTTTTTTGACAGTTACAACCACAAGATCGCCGATATTAGCGTAGCGGTGGCGAGTACCACCTGGAATTTTAATTACTAAAACTTCCTTTGCTCCTGTGTTGTCAGCCACAAGTAATCTAGTTTCTTGTTGAATCATATCTATTCACCTCTAACTAAATTACCACGGCTTTTTCAAGCACTTTAATAAGTCTAAATGACTTAGTGCGAGAAAGTGGGCGGGTTTCTGCAAACGCAACAGTATCGCCGATTTTGCATTCATTTTGTTCATCATGAACGTGGAATTTCTTAGATACCTTAAAGCGTTTGTCGTAAAGTGGATCGTTTTTATAAGTGTCAACAACGACAACTATAGTTTTATCCATTTTATCTGAAACAACTTTACCACGGAAAACTTTTCTTTTAGTTTCTCTTTCCATTGTTGACTACTCCTTCACTGATTTGCGCTCGGTTAAGATAGTGTATAGACGAGCGATTTGTTTACGGGCTTTTTTAACGCGGGCTGTGTCTGTAAGTTGCCCTGTTGCTTGTTTGAAACGAAGGTTAAATATTTCTTGTTTTAACTCAAAAATTTTGCTTTCTATTTCTAGATCTGTATATTTTCTAAGTTCTTGCATCTTTTTCATGCTTATTTAACCTCCTTTTTCACAATTTTTGACTTAATTGGTAGTTTGTGTGAAGCCAAACGAAGTGCTTCACGAGCGATTTCTTCAGCAACTCCGGCTACTTCAAACATGATTTTGTTTTGTTTAACTACCGCAACCCAGTGGTCTGGTGCACCTTTTCCGGAACCCATACGCACTTCAAGAGGTTTCTTGGTGCGAGACATGTGTGGGAAAATATTGATCCAAACTTGACCAAGTCTTTTCATGTGTCTGGTCATCGCGATACGAGCCGCTTCTATTTGTTGAGAAGTAATATATGAACCTTCAAGGGCTTGCAGTGCAAAGTCTCCGTTGATAACTTCGTTGCGGCCTTTGGCAACACCTTCATAAGACACACGGTGTGGACGGCGATATTTAGTTCTTTTTGGCATTAACATAAACTATTTACCTCCGTTGGGGCGAGCAGGTCTTTGCCCTGGTTTTTTAAATCTTGGTCTGCGTTCAGGAGCCGCGTCTTCTTAGGCTTTAATTTTCTCTTCGCGAGTTTCGCCTTTGTTGACGTCTCCGTTGTAAATCCAAACCTTAACTCCAAGAATACCGTATGTAGTGTTGGCCTCGGCAGTTGCGTAGTCTACGTCTGCTTTAAGGGTTTGTAGAGGCACACGGCCTTCTGAGTATCCTTCTGAGCGCGCCATTTCAGCGCCACCTAGACGACCAGAGATTAGGGTTTTACAGCCCAAGGCTCCGGCTTTAAGTGCGCGTTGAATTGCCATTTTTTGCACACGACGGAAAGACGCACGGTTTTCAAGTTGGGTAGCGATAGATTGTGCTACAATCTCGGCGCTACGTTCTGAGCGTTTCACTTCAACTACATTTAAAATCACGTCTTTTTTAGTGATTTTTTCAAGGGCTTTGATAACTTTGGCGCGAGTTTCGGCGTTTGTTCCAATTACTAGCCCTGGTTTGGCGGTGTAAAGGCGAATTCTAACTTTGTCTTTTTCTTTGCCTTTGTAGCGTTCAATTTCAATTGAAGAAATAAGCGCTTCTTTGTATTCAGGATAAGTTTTAATGGTTTTACGGATTAGGAAGTCTTCTTTAATGTAGGCAGGCACGAGTTTTTTGTCTGCATACCAACGAGATTCCCAGTTACGAATAATTCCGGTTCTCAGACCGACTGGACTAACTTTTTGACCCATCCTTATCCCCTTTCAGCCACAACTACAGTAATGTGGCTACGTCTTTTGACAATTGTGTCACCAGAACCTTTGGCACGTGGCAACATTCTTTTCATTTTTAGACCTTCAGTTGCATAGCATTCTTTGACATACAACTTAGTTTGGTCTAATTTTAAGTTATTTACAGCATTCGCGATTGCAGACTTTAAGCACTCTTTTACAATTGGCGATGCTTTGCGATTAGTAAATTGCAGGTAAGCCAAGGCTTCTTTGACATTTGCTCCGCGAATTAAGTCAATTACTAATTTGGCTTTACGTGGTGTAACTTTGGCGTCGTGTACTATTGCTTTTGCTTGTTTTTCCATAAATTTCACCAACCTTATTTAGCAGCAGCACGTTTGTCTGCTTTAGTGTGTCCCCTAAAGGTACGAGTTGGCACGAACTCACCTAGTTTATGGCCAACCATGTCTTCAGTAATGTAGATAGGCACGTGTTCTTTTCCATTGTGCACGGCTAGAGTGAAGCCTACGAAAATTGGGAAAATAGTGGAACGGCGAGACCAGGTTTGAATAACTTTCTTTTCGCCTGCTTTTGCCATTTTTTCAATTTTTGCAAGTAGTGTGTATTCACAATAAGGTCCTTTTTTAATTGAACGAGACATTATTTTCCTCCTTTTCTACGGTTAACAATAAGTTTGTTAGATGCTTTTTTAGGATCGCGAGTTTTAACTCCACGAGTTTTCTTACCCCATTTAGTAAGTGGTTGTTTACGACCGATTGGTGTGCGACCTTCACCACCACCGTGCGGGTGGTCAACCGGGTTCATCGCAGTACCACGAACGTGAGGTTTCACGCCCATTAAACGAACACGACCGGCTTTACCAAGCACCACAAGTTCGTGTTGAGAGTTTCCAACTACACCGATAGTTGCACGGCAAGTTGCCAAGACTTTGCGCATTTCGCCGCTTTGTAGACGAAGTAGGACGTATTTCTCTTCACGGCCAAGAATTTGGACAGAAGTACCCGCTGAACGCGCGATTTGTCCACCTTTGCCAGGTTTTAACTCAACGTTGTGCACAAATGTACCAACTGGAATTTTGCTAAGTGGAAGAGCATTTCCGACTTTGATATCGGCGTTTTCACCACTTTGAATAACTTGACCAATTTTTAGGTCTTCACACGCCAAGATATAGCGTTTTTCGCCGTCCTTGTAGACAACTAATGCGATGTTTGCAGAGCGGTTTGGGTCGTACTCAATAGTCTTAACTACTGCTTCTATATCGTCTTTGTTTCTCTTAAAGTCAATAATTCGGTATTTACGACGAACACCACCACCGATGTGGCGAACAGTGATAGTTCCTTGATTGTTGCGGCCACCAGTTTTTTTCAAAGTTGTAAGTAGTGATTTTTCTGGAGCAACTTTTGAAAGTTCAGAGTAATCGATAACAGACATGTTGCGACGTCCGTTAGTAGTAGGTTTATAGTTCTTAATTTTCATCATTTACTCCTTTCACTAAATAGTAAACTCAGCAATCTTGTCGCCTTCTTTTAGAGTAACGATGGCTTTTTTGAAAGCAGATACCATTCCTTGGTAGCGTCCAACTGTTTTTTTCTTAGCAGGAGAAATCACAGTTCTTACTTTCAAGACAGTTACTTTAAAAATAGATTCAACGGCTGCTTTGATTTCTGGTTTAGTTGCGTCTTTTTTTACACGGAAAGTGTATGAGTTTGAGGCTTCAATTAACTTGTTTGATTTTTCAGTGATAATAGGTTCAACTAAAATATCAAATTGTTTAATTTTTGTTAAATTTAACATAACGCCTCCTCAAATTCTTTAGCAGCACCAACTGTAAGTAGTAGATATTTAGCGTCTAGCAAGTCATATACAGAAGTGTGGCTAGGTTCGTTCATGACAGTAATTTGGCTTAAATTACGCGCACTTAGCACAACATTTGGTTCAAACTCATTGTCAACATACAGAACTTTGCGGTCAAGTTTTAGACTTTCTAAAATTTGGGCAAATAGTTTAGTTTTAACTTCAGGTAGAGAAACTTTGTCAACCAACACTAAAGTACCGCGTTGAGCGTGTTGAGAAAGTGCAGAACGAAGAGCTAGTTGGCGAACTTTTTTGTTGATTTTAATGTCGTATTCGCGAACTTGTGGACCGAATGCCACGCCACCTCCAACAAATTGAACTGTACGGCGAGAACCTTGGCGAGCTCTACCAGTTCCTTTTTGTTTATAAGGTTTACGTCCACCACCTGAAACCATTGAACGGTTTTTAACTAGGTGAGTACCTTGTTGCATCGCTAGGCGTTGTGCACGAACAACGTCGTAAAGTGCTTGTTTATGTGGCTCAATTCCAAAAACAAAATCATTTAACTCAATTGTTTTTACTTTTTTGCCGCTTTGGTTTAATACTTTATATTCCATGATTTAAACTCCTTTAGCGTACAGCGGATTTAACCACAACAAATCCTTTATTTGGACCAGGAACGGCACCTTTTACTAAAAGCAGTGCTTGTTCTTTGTCAACTTTGATAACTTCAAGGTTTTGAATAGTCACTTGTTCGTGTCCCATGTGACCAGGAAGTGGTTTTCCTTTCATATTTCCCTTGATGGCACCCATTGAACCAGGGGCACGGTGGTAGCGAGAACCGTGAGCTTCAGGTCCACGGCGTTGGCCATGTCTCTTAATTGAACCTTGGAATCCTTTACCTTTAGTAATTCCAATCACATCTACTAATTCTCCTACTTGAAAAATTGTAGGTTCTACAGTTTGACCAACTGCAAGGCCTGCTAACTCAGAGGCGCTGTGTTTGAACCTAAGTTCTTTAACGAAGCGCTTAGGAGCAGTATTTGCTTTTGCAACATGTCCCAAAATTGGTTTGTTCGCAAGACTTTCGCGTTTAGATTGACAACCAAGTTGTGTAGCAACATATCCGTCTTTTTCAACAGTTTTTTGTTGAAGCACTACGTTGTCAGCGCAATCTAACACGGTAACTGGAATTAACTTGCCGTCTTCTGAAAAGATTTGAGTCATTCCAATTTTTCTACCTAAGATTCCTTTAGACATAATTTTTTCCTTTCTATCGATTACGATAATTTGTCTGTTTTGCCAGTTTCGTGTGTATAAATTATTGTTTTAGCGCAATATCTACACCTGATGGTAAGTCAGTTTGAAACAATTGTGGCAGGGTTTTTTGACCGATTTTTTCAATTACGATCAATCTTTTATGGGTTCTTCGTTCAAATTGTTCACGAGCGGTTTTGTTAACGTGTGGTGAACGAAGTACAGTGAAAATTTCGCGTTTAGTTGGTAGTGGCACAGGTCCTACGACAGTGGCACCAGTTTTAGTTACAACGTCAACTATCTTAAGTGCAGCTTGATCAATTAGTTTGTGATCGTATGACTTAAGCGTAATTCTTACTGTTCCTTTTGATTTTTCAGCCATATTTAAAGTCTCCTTTCGTCTAATTCTAAAGATTAGGCTTGCTCCATGTAAATTGTTTAAAACACAGCAACGGCTATTTGTGTTTTAATAACCTTACATATCATTGCCTTTGTGCGTGTGCACACACCTAAATATTATATACTATTTGTTTTTTTAAGACAAATTATTGCGAAATAATAAAAAAACCAAGCAAAGCCTGGTTTAAAGACTAATTTAGTTTTTATTTGCAGCAGAGTTTTTAAAATGAATTGACACTAAAGTTAAGTGTATTAAGTTAAAAATGAATGCTAAACCTGAAATTGGCAATGAATATACTAAGACAAGGTCATTAGCATTATAAACACTGGAAATTGTGATAAATGCTATCAGAAAAAGTACAAGCAATAAATCTAAAACAAGTAAGGTAACTGAATCAGCTAGTGAGTAATTTTGTTTAATTAGTGCAGTTAAATTTATCAATAAAGTTGTTAAAAACAATGTTATGAATGACGAAAAGAAAAAAAGATATACAAGATCATATTTGAAATAAGAGAAGCGCACTTCTTTTGCAAGAACAAAAGAAACACTTGCAATAAAAATTAAAAATATATTGCTAACAATCGCCAAAATTGGCAAAATAATTTGAATTCTCTTTAGATAAGTTATGATGTTCATATTGGCCTCACTTTTTTTGTTTATATTTTAAGGTTTATTTGTGTTATATAAGAAAATGTTTTACGCAAAGTTTTTAAGCAAAGTTCCGGCTTTAGGGCCACGATCTAGTAGGTAAATTTGCTCTACTACTAGTTGTCCAAAATGATCAGGTTGTTTTAGTCCAAGGCTTTTCGCGTTTTCTGAGTACAGTTCAAACAGTTGACTAGATTTGTCTAAAATTGTCGCGCGACCAGTAAAACGATACCCGGTTTGCGTAACTTCGTCTACAAAACAAACAGATGCTTTTCCTGTTTTTTCAATATTGAACTTAGTGTGTTTACAAGTTGTTTCGTTCCAAATTAAGATGTTTCCAGAAAAATGGCGCATGGTGACTTTAGGGCCAACGTTTGGCACACCTTCTTTAGAAACTGTGGCAATATAGCCAACTTTGTTTAAAATAAAGTCTAAAATTTCTTTTTCCATAATTATTTTACGTTGTGATAAATATGTTGAACGTCGTCTAGTTCTTCAAGCTGCGTTAGCATATTGTCAAACTTCTCTTGGTTTTCAGAACTTAATTCAACTAAAGTAAGTGGTGAATAAGTGATTTCGTCAATCTCAAACTCAATGTTTGGAAAGGCAGAGGTTAGCGCTGATTTAACTTGACCGTATTTATCAATTTCCGCATAGACCACAGTTGAGTTTTCAAGGGCTGTGGTGTCTTTAATGTCTGCGTCTGCATCAAGTAAAGCATTCAGAACATCGTCTTCTTGAACTGGTAGTTTAAAAACAGCCTCGTGGGCAAATTGGTGTGAAACTGAACCAGACACCCCGAGTTTTCCGCCAGTTTTGTTTAAAATTGCGCGAATTTGCGAAATCGTGCGGTTGACGTTATCGGTTAGTGTCTCAATTATAAACTGAGCATCACCTTGCCCAAAGCCTTCGTAGACTACTGGCACGAAGTTCTCACCACCTGCACCTTTGGCTTTATCAATGGCGCGTTGAATGATGTCGTTTGGTACCTGGTCTTTTTTAGCCTTTTCAATAATTCGCTTTAAATCAGGGTTGCTTTGAGGATCGGGAGATCCGTTTTTAGCCAAGACGTAAATCTCGCGGCCATACTTTGAGTAAACTTTGGTTTTAGCTGCAGCAGTTTTGGCTTTTGCTTCTTTTCTAACTTCAAATGCACGTCCCATATTTATCTAGACTCCTTTTTTAGTTTTTAAAAAACCGCCAAAGCGGCTTTTTTAAAGTAAAGTTTTAATTAAAACACGAAATTAAATAGTAAGTTGCATCTTTTTTAAACTCCACTACGGAAAATAAAGTTTTTAAGAACTTAATGTGGCTTTCGGCGCCTTGCGAGTGTTTGACAACTAGTGAAAACTGACCAATTTCTGAAAGTAAACTTTTTACTTTACGGTAAAACTCAAAAATAGTTTGCTTACCTGCCTTAATTGGTGGGTTGGAAACAATTAAGTCATACCTGTTGTTTGCCTTAAACTCCAGAAAATCACCTTGGATAAACTCAGTATTTGTGCTCTGATTTAGTTCGCTGTTTTTTTTAGCGAGCGCTACAGCTCTTTCGTTAATCTCAATTCCAGTGAAATTAAGATCTGGAAACTGCTTCGCTAAAATTATAGAGATTTCGCCAGTTCCCGCACCTACATCTAAAACAGTTTTACAGTTGAGGTTTTTAAGTCCAAAATGTTTTAAAAAAAGATAAGTTCCTTTATCTAGGTTGTCTTTGGAAAAAACACCGTTGTCTTTAAAAAAACTAAAATGTTTTTCAAAAACAACGGCGCTGTATTTAGTTTGCTTACTTTTAATTTGCGGTTTTTTAGAAAAGTAATGTTCCACTAAAGTGAAAACTATTTAAGTTCAACTTTAGCGCCGGCTTCTTCAAGTTTCTTTTGAATTGCTTCGGCTTCTTCTTTTGACACGTTTTCTTTAAGTACTGAGTCTGGAGTTTCTGCAGCTTTTTTAGCCTCAGCAAGACCAAGTCCAGTGATTTCGCGAACTACTTTAATTACAGCAATTTTGTTTTCGCCAAATGATTTAAGAACAACTGTAAACTCAGTTTTTTCTTCTTGAGCAGGTCCGCTTTGAGCAGGTCCAGCAACTGCAACAGCAGTTGGATCAATTCCAAACTCTTCTTTAAGTCCGTCTAGAAGTTCCTTGATTTCAAGGATAGTCATTTCTTTAAGTGCATCAATAAATGCTTGTTTAGTTAGTTTTGCCATTATTATTTCCTCCTTAGCAAAATTATTTTGATTCTGCTAACATATTAAGCCCGATAGCAAGGCGTTGAAGTGGCTGGTACATTGCACCTGCCAATAATTGAAGCATACCTTCTTTGTTGGGAAGTTTTGCGAGAGTTTCAATTTCTGAAACTGAGACAACTTTGCCGTCAACAGCACCTGTCACAATTTTTTTATCAGGATATGCTGTAATAAACTCATAAACTGCTTTTGCAGGGGCAACTGTGTCGGTTAAAGAGTACGCGATTGCGACTTGTCCAACTAAGCGG
This sequence comes from uncultured Acholeplasmataceae bacterium, assembly GCA_963540905.1. GTDB lineage: Bacteria > Bacillota_I > Bacilli_A > Acholeplasmatales > Acholeplasmataceae > CALISC01. The sequence goes on from CAUTRH010000005.1 coordinate 9,540, forward strand.
TCTGCAAGGTCGGCTAGCCCAGATTTTAAAGCAGCGCGGCGTGCTATGTTGTTTTTATAAACTTTTGCATTTGAGTCTGTTTTGCGAAGTGCTCTTCTTAGTTGAGTTAGACTTTCTACAGACAATGCTCCGTATTCAAAAACAACGATAGTTTTAGCGGCTGTAAAAATTTGGCTAAGTTCGTCTACTTGTTTTTGTTTTAAGACTAAACTTTCTTTCATTTTTCCTCCGTTTAAATCTATTTATAAATTAAAAAACCCTTTTTTTTAAATTAACTTAGCCAAAGCGAGTTAAACAAAAAAGGGTTCTACTTTACTTTTGTTTTTCCTCGGCAGGGCTTACGCAATGCCTGCTGTCTTTGGAGATTAATTTTTTACTTAAATATTATACAACTACTAGCGAGTTTCTGGGTTGATTTTCACACCAGGGCCTTGAGTTGTGGAAATTGTGGCGTTTTTAAGGTAAGTACCTTTGACAGTTGCTGGTTTGATTTTAATAATTTGGTCAAGTACAACTGCGATGTTTTCCGCAAGTGCTTTAGATGCAAAAGATGCTTTTCCAACTGGTACTTGAATGTTTCCGAATTTGTCAACTCGGTATTCAACTTTACCATTTTTAATGTCGTGAACTGCTTTTTCAACGTCTAAAGTAACAGTTCCGGTTTTAGGGTTAGGCATCAAACCACGAGGTCCAAGAACTTTACCTAGTCTACCTAGTTTTGGCATCATGTCAGGAGTTGCAACCATGACGTCAAACTCCAGCCAGCCGCCGGCGATTTGTTGAATTAGTTCGTTGTCGCCAACTATGTCAGCGCCTGCTTTTTTAGCCTCTTCTGCTTTTTTACCTTCAGCAATTACGCAGACTTTTTGGGTTTTTCCAGTCCCGTGTGGAAGAACTAGTGCACCACGTAGATTTTGCTCGGCTTTACGTGAATCTAGGTTCATTTTTAAAGCAAGTTCAACGGTTTCGTCAAACTTAGCGAATTTTGCTTTTTTTACAAGTTCTACACCGTCTAGCAGTGAATACTGAACAGTTTTATCAATAAGCTTAGCACTTTCTGTGTATTTTTTTCCCTTTTGCATTTCAGTGCTCCTTATTCAACTTCAATGCCCATGTTGCGGGCAGATCCTTCAATAATTTTAGTTGCAGCCTCTAAGTCATTGGCATTTAGATCGCGCATTTTGATTTCCGCGATTTTAGCAACTTGGGCGCGTTTGATTTTAGCAACCTTGTTTTTAAGTGGGTTTACAGACCCTTTTTCAATACCTGCTTCTTTCTTTAAAAGATCTGAAGCCGGTGGAGTTTTGGTAACAAATGTAAATGAACGGTCTTCATATACAGAAATTACCACTGGCACTACAAAGCCGATTTGACCTTGAGTAGCGTCGTTGAATTGTTTTACAAATTGCGGGATGTTAACTTGCGCTTGACCAAGGGCAGGACCTACTGGTGCTGCTGGTGTCGCTTTGCCAGCCGGAATTTGTAGTTTGATTTGCTTGACAATTTTTTTAGCCATAAACACAACCTCCTTTTACTAAATAATGTAAGCATGTGGTTAGCGCCGCTTTAAGTTTACGACTACCACTAAGTGTTGTGTACACTTAACTGAAATAGGATACCACATTTACTGGGTTTTTGCACTTAATTTAAAACCCCGATAAAATATCGGGGTCGTTGAGTTTTTTAAAAAAAGTATGAAAAACTTATTTTAAAGTAATAGTGAATCTAGTTGAAATGTCAAATTGAGCAAAAGAAGTGCCAACTAGTTGTTTTTTTGTTTTGTCCCAAGGCTTGTAAACTGATGCAATTACGTTACTTACTGTAACTTGTTTTGCTTCAGGTAATTTGTACTCAAGATAAGTTTTTTCAATCTTATCGCCTTCTTTATTCTTTTTTTCAGTTGCTTCAAATTTAATATCTTTGTAAAGTGCTTTAACTGGAGCGATGTTTTTTTGAAACCATTTTGCCCATTTTGGTTCACGAACATCAAAGCGAACATTAGTTTTTTCGCCGTTAATTTCTAGTTGAACTTCAATGTAGTCAGGAGTTTTGCCAGCAATAAGCTTATTTTCACCGTTTACTTGTTCAATCACTTTACCTGCGTAAGTTTCTTTAAAGCCAAGTAATTTAGCACCAAATTTAACTAATTTACCGTCTAGTTTAGCAAAGTCTGAAGAAACTTGTTCTTTGCCTTTTTGACTATTTGCAAATAGTTTAACTTGAGAAATGTCTGTGAGTTCAGGTAATTTAGCACTTGATTTTTCATTTAATTTAATGTCTTGCATTGCAATTTGTTTTAAACCAGCAAACTCAGACACTTTACCTTTGATTAAAACTTTTTGAAAATCGTAGTTTAAATCTTTGTCGTGGTCAATATTGCCATCGCGGTCATATACCTTGATTGTAGAAGTACCGTCAGTTAAATACCAAGTTGCTTTTGAAGCCGCACGGAAAAGAATACCGGAAGCCGCAACTGGGTCATTTGCGTTCATATTGTAGATGTCTTTGATTTTAGTAACTTTAACATCATCAAAATATCTTGGTTCACATGACGCTAAAGCAAATGGAACGATTAGTGTAAGAAATGTTAATAATAATTTTTTAAACATATATTTTTATGTCTCCTTTAAATAAATTATAGCCCAGTTTAAGGGTTTTGTAAATGTGTTTTTAAGAAAAACACACATTTTTTGTCTATTCTTTGTCTTGCTCAACTTTATCGGCAGTTTTGCCAAATAACTTTGTTTCTGTATCTATTCCTGCTTGCTCTTGCTTGCGGCGTTGCGCTGCTCTTCGCTTTTCTTTTATGAAAACTTTGAGTGATTTTCTAATAAAAGTAAAGTAAGTAATTACTAAAATCAAACCAGTTCCCGCAAGTGATACCAAAACAAGTCCACGGTTTAGGCCAGAGTAGTTAATTTTGATTTCTGCTTGATCTTTAAGATTAAAAGGTTGGGTTAGATATTTACGGTCAAATAATTTATGGTCGGTGCTTAAAATACGTTTAGCATCAGGGTATGCTGTCTCTTCTTTTACAAACTTTGATTCTTTAGTTGCAACGATTAACTCAGGTTTTTTGATTTTTTGTTTGTTTGGAAAAGTACTAGGCGCGTAGGTTGGCGTTATTTTGATTCCGTTTATATAGTTTTCAA
>CAUTRH010000006.1:0-12307 GCA_963540905.1 uncultured Acholeplasmataceae bacterium
TTTTTCAATTGATTGATATTTTGCGACATGAAAACCTGTTCTTAAAAGCAAAAGATTAGTAAGCAATCTTGAGATTCTACCATTCCCATCATTAAAGGGATGAATACACAAAAAGTCGTGAATAAATGTAAATATCACGAGCAAAGGCTCACTTTCTGGGTCAGAAATAGCTTTGTTGAACTCACTGCAAAGTTCCTCTAGTGCAAATGGTGTTTCAAATGGTGAAAGCGGTGTAAAAATTACTTCACTTTCTTTGTTTACATAAGTTATGCTGATGTAATTTTGCACATTTTTGGTCTGACCAGCAAAAGATGTGCCTACGCGTTTAAGCATAATGCCGTGTAACTGTAAAATGTGATTTTTAGAAATATCTATGATTTGGTAATTTTCATTGATTAAACTAAGTACATCTCCGTAGCCGGCTATTTCTTTTTCATTTCTGTTAACTGGTTTAATTTTTTCTTCAATAATTTTTTTTAGCCTATAGTTTGTGGTGGATATACCTTCAATTTCGTTTGAATACTGAACGCTTTGCACGACTGAGTTTGTAACTAGTCGAGAAGTTTCATTTGGAAGGAATTTTAGAAAAACTTCTTCTTGACCGCGATATCTATAAATTTCTCTAATTAAGTTATGAGTTTCACTGTCAAGTTTTGTATTTTTAATTTTTAAATAATTAAATTTTCTCATTTTATCCCTTACTTTTGTTTTTATCCCTTAAAATATACCACTTTTTAAGGGATAAAACAAGAAAATTATATTTTAAAAAGGGACTTGCGCTTATTTGTTAGTAGTAAACAACTAATTCAAAAGAAAATCTAGCAGGCTAATAATTTTAATGCCGCTTTCAGTTTGATAACTTCTAATCGGCAAGTTCATCACTACAAGAATTTTTTCAAAATTATCGTCAATTTCGCTAAAAGGTCGCTCTTCGATTCTTTGTTTATTTAAATTTTCAATAGAGTAGCAGGATTGAATATAAAGTCTTTTGCTGCTTTTGTTTGCAACAAAGTCAACTTCTAATTTTACTCTTGTGCCGTTGCCTTTTTCGTTAAGTACGTTTTTTTCAACTACTCCAACATCTACTAAATAGTCTCTAGAAATAAGTTCATTGTAAATTAAGTTTTCCATTAAATGAGTTGGCTCAAATTGTCTGAAGTCTAAAATTGAGTTTCTAATGCCAAGGTCTTGAAAATAATACTTAAAAGGTGCAGAGATATAGGACTTGCCTTTGATGCTGTATCTGGTTGCTTTTTTTAGCAAAAAAGCATCAATCAAAGCATCAATGTATTTCTCTATTAAGTAAACCGAGATTTTAGTTTTAGTCAAACTAAGAAAAGTATTACTTAGTTTTTGTGGATTAGTAAGCGAGCCTATATTTGAGGCTAAAGTTTTGGTTATTTTAACTAACTCTGCTTCGTTTTCTATCCTTTTTCTTTCAACTATATCTTTAATGTAAGTTAGTTCAAAGAAATTTTTAAGCAAGGTCATTTTTTCTTCCTCAGTGTTCGCTAAGACAACTTTTGGAATCCCACTAAAGTAAAGATAATCTTTTAAGGTATCTTCTTTGCTTAATTTGCTGTGCTTAAAAACTTCTGCAAGAGTCAGCGGATATAGTTTAATTTCATCACTCCTGCCTCTAAACTCTGTAACAATGTCTTTAGACAAAAACTTTGAATTGCTGCCAGTTACATAGACATCTAAGTTTTTGCGACTAAGTAAACTATTTAAAAGTGAATGAAATTCTTTAACTAACTGAATTTCATCTAAGAAAACATAGTAGTTAACAGTTTGGTCTTCTATTCTTTTTTGAATGTATTTAAGTAGGTTTTTAGCTTTTCTTAAGGTTTTATTTTCAGCCTGGTCTAGTTCTACGATAATAATTCTGGTATTATAGAAACACCATTTTCTAATAAATAGTCGCGAAAAAGTCTAGTGAGCAAATAAGTTTTTCCTACTCTTCGCATTCCAGAAATTATTTTGACCAAACCATTTCCTTGTTTGGCTATCAACTTATCTAAATATTTCTTTCTTTCAAATACCATTTTAGACTCCTTAAAATATCGCTGTTTTTACAACGATATTTTACTATAAATGCTATTTTATTTCAATTTATCTTGTAAATTAAGCGATATATCGCTTAATTTTAAACACTTTTGATATTTTTTAATATAAATCGTGTTTTTAGTTATTAAAATAGCGATATTGCCCAAAATAAAAATGCCCATTTAGGTATAAACCTAAAAGGGCTAAAACTATTGATAGTTAAAACTTAAGTTTATTTATTGATTGTTCAACTATCTTTGATTTTTTTTACTTTATTTTTAGACTTTGGATTTAAAGGTTTTTTACTTATAGCGTTTTCAGTTAAGGCAGTAAGTCCAATTTCTCTGATTAACTTACGTAGAGCTACTATTTCTATATAGGTTTTTCTGTTTTCAGAAATCACTTCGTCATCTTTAAAAAAGCGACCTTTTTTATACTCAATTTTCTGATAAATTCGTTTAATTGTATTAAAGATATAGAAAGTCGGATTAAAGATAGTCTTGAAATCATAAATGCGCTCAACTAAATACTGCTCTGGCAACAGTTTATCAAAATAACTGATTTTAATATGTGCAGGGTCATCTACAAACTCCAGCACTTCCATGACTTTTTTGTATTCCAAACAAAACTTATAAATATGCAAAATAAAGTCAAACTTATTGAAAATCTGGTCAAGCACAATTACTGGTAGTGTCTCTGATTTTTTAGGTTCTCTTAAGTATTTGGCAAAAAACAGCCCATCTTTAATTAAAATTGGTTGATTTAGCTCCGGAATTACTTTGGCGTTGGTCAGTTTTTGAATTTCCTCGCTGCTTTCATTACTTGAAATAAAGGTGTAGTCAAATGTGTATTTGCGTTTTAAGATGTGGGGGATAAAGTCGAGTGCTTTTTTGATTTGCATAGAGTCTTGCGCGCTTAAACTGCGCTTGGCTTTAAACTCATAGAAATGTAGATGTTTTTTCGCCTGATTTAAAGCAATTAAATCAAACTCACAAAGTGGGTATGTCAAAACACGACCATTGAAATCAAACTTATAAATGTAGTAAAAGGCGTTATTAGTGATATTAAAGTTTTCAAATTGGTTTACCTCTATATGTTTAGACCTATCAAAATGTGGAGTGATAAATCTAACCGCAGGGTCTGTGTTTTCTTTAATCAACTCACTAATACAAAAAACCTCATAAGCCTCACCACGAGCGGCGTTGTAAGCCAAGTCTTGGTCTTGCTTTAATGAATTTCTTTTAAGTGGTTTGAGAAACACTTGTTCTTTTGGTGAGTTAGTTTTGCTTTTAGGATTTTTTTTCATTATTCAAGTCCTTTCAGCTCAGCGATGGCGTCTCTGAAGTTAATCGCACTTTCAAAGTCAAACTCAGCGGCAGCCTTTTCCATTAGTTTAGTTAACTCTTTAATTAACTCAGGTACGTCTTTATCGGATTTTGCAATAAAGTCAATCGCAGGATTGACTTTTTGGCCAAACTCTATGTTTTCTATATTTTGTTTTTCAATAACTATTGGCGAAACTCCGTTTTCTTGGTTAAACCTAAGTTGGATATTGCGACGACGGTAAGTTTCGTCAATTGCTTCCTGCATTTGTTTAGTTACCTGGTCTGCGTACATTATAACTTTTGCTTCCTTGTTTCGACACGCTCGGCCAATTATTTGGATAAGTGAGTTTTTAGACCTAAAAAGTCCAGGAATGTCTGCGTCTAAAATTGCGACTAGACTAACTTCTGGAATGTCAAGCCCTTCTCTAAGTAAGTTAATACCAACTAAAGCATCAAACTTGCCTGCTCTTAGGTCCTTAATAATTTTTAAGCGCTCAATACTCTTTACTTTAGAGTGCAAGTAAGCGACTTTCAGTCCGTTTTCTTTAAAGTACTTAGTTAAAAGTTCGGCAGTATGGATTGTTAAGCAAGTCACTAAAGTTCGTTCATTTTTTTGGGCTCTTACTTTAATTTCTACAAACAAATCGTCAATTTGACCAAGTTTTTCTCTGACTTCAATTTCCGGATCCACAATATAAGTCGGGCGAATAACTTGTTCAATTACCGGTAAATTGCGAGCCATTTCGTATTCCCCTGGAGTTGCAGACATATAAATTACTTTATCTAACTTGGAAGTAAACTCATTAAAATAAAGTGGGCGGTTGTCAAAAGTAGAAGGCAAGCGAAAACCGTATTCAACTAAATTAGCCTTGCGTGCTGAGTTGCCAGCAGACATGCCTTTAACTTGTGGCATAGTGATGTGAGACTCATCTACTACCGTAATAAAGTCAGATCCAAAAAACTCAAGTAAAGTAGAAGGTGTGGCATCAGGTTCTTTTAACTGCATGTGTCTTTGGTAGTTTTCAATACCTGTGCAGGTACCAGTTAGTTCTATCATTTCAATATCGTAGTTAGTAATTTGCTGAAGAGGTTGTGCTTCAAGTAGTTTATTTTGAAAATTAAGTTCAGCAAGTCTGTCTTCAAGTTCTGCCTTAATTCGCTCAATTGCCAAGCGTTGTTTAGCCTCATTGACTAAGAAAAAAGTCGCAGGGTAGATTGTGATAAACTCAATTCGTTTTTGTGGACGCAGATTTAGTTTATCTACAAACACAAGATCAGAAATTAAGTCATCTTCAAACTCCGCGCGAATTGCGAGGTCATGAGTGTTTGCAGGATATATATAGACTGTGTCTCCTTTGACTTGAAAGGTTCCACGTTTTTTGTCAAAGTCGTTTCTGGTGTATTTAATTTTAACTAATCTAGCGGTAAAGTCAGCAATACTCATTTTGGCGTTTTTACGGACAAACAAGGTTTGTGCCTTGAACTCCTCAAAATCACCAATGTCGTAAATTGCGGAAACCGAAGCCACAACTATCGTGTTTTTAGACTCCATTAGCGAAGATATAGTTTTGTTTCTAAGTTGGTCAATATCGTCGTTGATTGCCGCGTCTTTAGCAATATAGGTATCAGTAGCTACATTGTAGGCCTCTGGCTGGTAGTAGTCGTAGTAAGAGATGTAGTATTCTACGTTGTTTTTCGGAAAAATTTGTTTTAACTCTGAGTAAATTTGACCAGCTAATGTTTTATTTGGCTCCAAAATTAGTGCTGGTTTATCTAAGTTAGCAATAATATTGGCAATAGTAAAAGTTTTGCCGGTTCCAGTTGCTCTTAGCAAAATTTGTTCTTTAACTCCGGCTTGAAAGTTTTTAGTAATTTCTTTAATTGCGTTAACCTGATCGCCTTTTGGCGAAAGGTTAGAAATTAGTTTATAAATTTTAAGATACCAACCTTAAAATATTAAACAACTGTTCGTGGTCTCTTTTTTCAAGTAATGCTTTCTCTAAAGTTGTATAAACTGCTTCTGAGTTTTTGAGACCCACAGCCAGGCCACCAACTAGGCCTGATTTGATAAGTTCAACTGCTTTAACACCAAGTGAAGTTGCCAAAAAGCGGTCATATTGAGAAGGAGAACCGCCGCGTTGTACGTAGCCAAGTACTGTGGCTCTGGAGTTAAAACCAGTTTCTTTAGATATTTCTTCGGCAAGTTCGTGTACATTTAGTAGTTTTTCTGAAACTACTACGATTGCATGTTTGCGGTTTTGGCGTTTATATTCTTTAAACTTAGCCATTAAGTCGGCTTTGTCAAAAGGTTTGTCGTGAGTAATTACGTACTCAGCCCCTCCACAAATCGCTGAGTAAATTGCGAGTTCCGAAGAACCTCTGCCCATAGTTTCAATAACTGAGCAGCGATGATGTGAAGAAGATGTGTCTCTTAGTTTATCAACTGCGTCCATAATGGTGTTTATGGCAGTTGAAAAACCAATAGTGCTGTCAGTTCCACCGAGGTCATTGTCAATAGTTGCAGGAATTCCGATTGTATTCACACCCAGTTTAGACAAAGCCAAGGCACCTTGGTAAGTTCCGTTTCCGCCGATTGTAATTAAGTAGTCAACTCCAGCTTGTTTTAAATTGCTTTTCGCTATTTTTTGTACGTTTACATCTACAAACTCTTTTAGGCGATTAGTTCCCAAAAAAGTTCCGCCCATTTGTAAAAACCCGCTAACATCGGTTGACTTTAGTTCAACAAAATCATTTTCAACTAAACCAGCGTAGCCGTTTCTAATGCCTAAAACTTGAATGCCTGCCTGATCTGCTGTGCGAACAACTGCGCGGATTGCAGCGTTCATGCCTGGAGCGTCACCGCCAGAAGTTAAAATTGCTATTTTCATAAATTGTCTCCTAAATAGGGCGTAAAATGCCTCTTTCATTTTAACACGAAAACCTTGCTTTGCCTAAGTTTTGGTCTTTTTTTGCTGAGCAAAAACTCGCGCAAGTTTGGTAAAAAATTAGACAAAATAAAACTAATTTTTTATTTATAAAATCCTTTGAAACAACCTAGCAAGCCGATTATTGAAGTTTTAAAGTCATCTGTTTTTTAAAGACTTTTAAACTTATTTTGGTGTGTTATAATTGTATGAGAGGTAAAAATATGGCATTAAGAGGATCTGTATTAATTGGACAATCTGGTGGACCTACCAGTGTAATCAATTCTTCACTTCTTGGAATATATGAAGAATGTGCAAAATATGAGTTTATTGAAAATATTTACGGAGCGGAAAACGGGATAGTTGGCGCTATTAACGGTTGGCTGATTAACATTCGTGCTCAAGATAAACAACAACTTGAACTTCTAAAAAACACCCCATCTTCTGCACTAGGTAGTTGCAGATACAAACTAGACAAAGACCTGCAACATCCGGACTACCAAAAAATCCTTGAGACTTTTGTGAAATACAACATTCGCTACTTTTTCTACATTGGTGGCAACGATTCAATGGACAGTGCTTACAAGATTTCTCAATACTTGCAAGCCAAGAAGTATGAATGCAGGGTAATCGGTATTCCTAAAACTATAGACAACGATTTAGATTTAACTGACCACACCCCAGGCTACGGCTCTGCGGCTAAATACATAGCAACTACTTTAATTGAATTAAAACAAGATGCCAATGTATATAGCACCCCTTCTATCAATATTGTAGAAATTATGGGCAGAAACGCAGGCTGGCTGACAGCTAGTGCTATGCTTGCCAAAAAGGCAGGACTAGGCCCTGACCTTTTCTATCTACCCGAACAAACTTTTTCAGTCCAAGAGTTTATAACAGACGTGCAAAAAGTATTAAAAAAACAACCGCATGTTTTTGTGGTAGTTTCAGAAGGTATTAAAGATGCAGAAGGCAACTATATTGCTGAACTCTACAAGCAAGCCACAAAAGATGCATTTGCTCACACTCAACTAGGTGGAGTTGCCCAAATTTTGGCAAACGAACTTAAAAAAGTTTGCGATGTTAAATCAAGAGCCATTGAACTTTCTACAATGCAACGTTCAAGTGCTCACCTGCAAAGTAAAACCGATGTGCAAGAGGCTTACAACTCAGGTGTGTTTGGTGCAACTGCGGCTATTATGGGACACACTGATAAAATGATTGCAGTTAAACGAGTACCAGGTCCAATTTACAAACTAGAATACGGTGTAGTTTCACTTTCTCGCATTAAAAATAGTGAAAAGAGAGTACCACTTGAGTGGATTAAAAAAAACCACACAGGTTTGACAGATGACTTCATTGAATACGCCGAACCGCTAATTCAAGGTGAAATGAAAACACCTTTTGAAAACGGACTACCAAAATACTTTCAATTCAAAAAATAGATAAATATCACAAATTTTTAAACTAACTTACATTTTAAAAACGAGGGCGACCTCGTTTTTTTAAAAATGTTTTTCAAGCACTTATAATAAACAAAAAAGGAGTGTGAGTAATTTGCGAAAACTAAAATCCTTTAATTTAATCATTTTAACTTTCTTTTCTTTCTTGCTTTTTGGCTTAGTTTTTTTAAAAACTACCGCCAAAGCCGAAGTTAAAGACATCAACTACTACAAAACCGAGGTAAGTAAAAAAACTTACCTTGAGAAACTAAATACCTTAAAAGAAAAAAACTTGATTTTTAAGTCAAGTGAATCTATTGATAAATACAGCCAAACTTCTAAATTAAATCAAGACCAAAAGGCTAAGTCCAAAGAAATTGAAAACAAAATGTTTGAGCTTTTGGCAACAGAAGGCTTAACGGATTCTGGTACTTTAGAACTAGACTTAGATGGAATGGAAATAGTAGACAGTGATAATAACCTAACTAAAATAGTCTATAGTTTTTTAAATAAACCTGAATACTTTTGGCTAACTGGTTCTATAAATAAACAAGTGTATACCGCAACTCAAAAAGTTAAAACTCTGAGACTTGAGTCTTATTTTTCAAACCAGGTAAGTTTCAAAAAAGCGCTAGATGAGTTTTTAATCTACTCCGAGTACTCAACTTGGCAAGAGGCTTACCAAGACCAAAATAAAGACGGAATAATTACCAGAGCAGAGATTGCAAAAAACTTACACGATGCAATACTAAAACGTAAACCTTATAACAAGGCAGCGGCTGAAAACCTAGGCTCAAGTGAATTTAGTTTTAAAATTTCCCACAGTTCTTTTTCTGTGTTTTCCAAAGAAAACTTACCAGTTTGCGATGGATACACCAAGGCCTTTGCCTATGTACTAAACAAACTCGGAATTCCGACATTAGTAGCAGGCGGCAATGCCAATGGACCCCACGCTTGGAATTATGTTTATTTAAACCAAAATTGGTATTTTGCAGACCTGACTTGGGACCAAAATTTAGATGGTGGTGAGATTTTTCAAAAGTACTTCTTAAAAACTCAGCCAAGTAGTCACCAAAACTACACAGATAGTTTTGTAAGTAGCTCAATTGTTTTTGAACCAAAAAAACCAAAATTAGCAGAGTTTGACTTTGGTGGGCTAAAACAAGAAGATGTATCTAGTTTAACCAACGACGCTCTTCCTCAATTTGAACAAGGTGAGTTTACTGAGGGCCTGAACCCAGAGCAAGCAAATCAGTTAATTGAACTGATTTTAAAACATTTAAATATTAGTGACGATAGACCGCTTTACTTAAACTGGCGTTTAAGTAAAGCAGGTGTCAATAAAAAACAAATTGAAGGCTATGGTGAGTATCTACTGGAAATTGTAGCCGCTTTAGAGACTAAAATAGCCAAAAAAACAATTAAGATTAAAACTGCTTACAGTGGCACTACTTTAGTTAAAGTAAATACCCCAAGTGGACAAACAGAGCTGAGCGCTGACCTTGGATCTAGACTTAACTTCTATCCAAGTAAAACTTATCAAGAGAAAACTTTTGTAGGTTTTGACAAAGATGTAAGTAAAGTTACAAAAGACTTAAAAGAAGTTACGGCTAAATACGAAAATAACCGTAGTTTAATTAACTTTTTAGTTAAAAGTCAAGATGGTTCTCTGCTTTACTCAGGTCAGATGCTAAAAGGCCAAAGTGTGTTTGAAGCAATTAAAAACAACTTCTTAAAACCATTTTTCCCGCATCTTTCACTTGGCTCTAAGTTTTCGCATTTAGAGCTAAATGACCGTGTTTTCAACACTCGCACTCCACTGCATCAAGACACCGAAGTAACCGCGGTATTCAGACACCAAGAGCCTAAAAAAGTCCAAAAGGAAGTAACTGTCGGCCAAGTTTTAAAGTACAACGAGTTTGAAAAAACAATTGCAGAAACTAAGTTAACCAACTCAAATGCATTGTTTGATTTACCTGATTTAACTAAATACGGCTGGGAACTAGATTTATTTAACTCAGATATAATCCAAGTGGCGGGTAAGTTTAAATTAAAAGATCCTTTTTTAACTGCTCCAAAAATTTACTATAAACCTATTTCTGACAGACTAAAAGAAATAACTTTAGACACCACTGCACACGAAGCTGCTTTTAAAAAACCAGGCAAGTTTAAGTTTAAATATATTACTAATCTGGCATTTAACTCTAAATACCAGTTATTTGATTTAAATAACTTAAATCAAGACTGCAAACCAGGATATTCGCTTATTGAGTGGCAAATAAAAGATTTGGGTGAAGGTTTTGACGTCAGTCAAAGCAAATACACAAGCTACCTTGAACTAATTCCAAAAGTTATTAAGGCTAAAGTTGAACTTCTCTACAAAGATGGTGATAAAACTGTTGACTTTAATAAAGAAGGTATTGCTAATGCTGCACAAATCGCTAAGTTAATTCCGCCGGTTAACAAAGACACTCTGTTTATAGGTTGGCTGGCTGATGACGGGCACTTTATCTACACTGGCTACAATGTAGATAAAGACACCAAGGCTTATGCTCAGTTTATTTCAAAAAAAGAACTGATAGCAAAATTAAATTGGGAAGTTTTTAAAAACGGGAAGTTTATTTTAAACTCAAGCGAACTTAAAAACCAAGATTTTAGTAAAACTATTAGTTTAATTAAAAAGCGATTTCCAACTGTAGAGATTAAAAAAATCGCAATCAACGGCCAAAAAGTTAATTTAACAATAAGCTCAAATTACTCTATGCACTCAGTTAACTGGGAGTTTGATTTTGTCAAAGACCCAGTAATCTACTGGGATTTCTTTAAAGACCCACTAATGTTTTTTAAAAAATTCCCAAAACAAGCCGCAATCATTGGAGGCATGACCTTGGCGCTAGCCGCTTTTTCTTTAATAATTCTGGTATCAGTAGTTAAAGTATTTAAAAGAAGCGTTAAAAATAAAGACTAATTAAGGTTGTTTAAAACAGTTTGAAAAACAGCGTAAGTTATTTTTCAAACTGCTTTATTTTTGACTTAAAATGCCTTTTTTGGTATGATTTTAAAGGTACATTTAATTTCCGAGTTAGCCCTTTTTTAAAAAGTTAACTTAATTAAAAAAAGGAGATTTAATATTTTTTATGAAAACACTAATGGCAAAACCAAATAACTCAAAAAAATGGTATTTAGTTGACGCAAGCGGTAAAACTCTTGGTCGCCTGGCTACTTTCGTTGCTTCTATTTTGAAAGGTAAAGGTAAAGTCGACTACACACCAAACGTAGACTGCGGAGACTACGTAGTAATTATTAACTCTGCAAAAATTCAATTAACTGGCAAAAAATGGACAGACAAAATTTATTATCACCACACTAACTATCCAGGTGGACTTAAAGCCATCGCCGCTCGCGATGTGCACGCTAAAGACCAAACTAAATTAGTTGAAAAAGCAATTCTTGGAATGCTTCCAAAAACTAGACTAGGTCGTCAAATTGGCAAAAAACTTTTTGTCTACGCTGGTCAAGAACATAGACACAGCGGACAAAAACCAACCGTCTTGGAGGTTAAATAATTATGCAATTAGTACAATTTAGAGGAACTGGTCGTCGCAAAAACTCAGTTGCAAGAGTTATATTAACTAAGGGTACAGGTAAGTTTTTAGTAAATGGTCGTGAGTTTAGCAACTATATTGCCTCTGCTGCTGTTCGCCTAGACGTTATGCAACCACTGGCTTTAACTAACTTAGAAAGCCAATACGACGTTTCTGCAAACGTAAATGGTGGTGGAATTTCTGGACAAGCTGGTGCAATTCGACTTGGAATTACTAGAGCCCTTCTTGAACTAAACCCTGAACTTAGACAAATTCTAAAACCAGCAGGGCTAATTACTAGAGACCCACGCGTCAAAGAACGTAAAAAATACGGTCTTCGCAAAGCTCGCCGTGCACCTCAATTTTCAAAACGCTAGTTTTGAATTTAGGTTTTTTACAAACCAACTACATACAACACATAAAAAATCCCGATGTTTACATCGGGATTTTTTATTAAACATTTTATTTAAGAATTCTCAACCATATACACTATATGATAATTTATAAAATTAAGAATAATAAGCAATACACAAATTTAACTCAATTTAGTTTAGGCATCCATTTACTGATACGAAAAAATAGGTCGCCAATCAATACTTACATGCTTTTGTTGTAAACTTATAATTGCTTTTTTTTACAAATACAATAGACAAACTAATAGTAGTCAGGTAAAGTTGTAGCATTAAAGTCTACTCACCTTAAAATAAAATAAACAATTGTTCCACATGAGAAAGCCACGCAGTGGGAAAATCACTAAAACAGAAATGAAAGAGAGTACCTGCGTCAAGCGGTCAAGAGACTACCTAATGCAAACCACTACACCAAAAACGGAGTAGGTATCGGAGTCGTCCAGTTGGCCACCGCTGCGGATATAGCGCACGCTTGGGTTAGAGCGAGGATACTGGGTACCGAGCCACCATTGCCATCTGCTGCGCCAGTGGTAATTAGCAATCAAATTATCAGGTTCTGCAAAAGGATTTAGGTCA
>CAUTRH010000007.1:0-10809 GCA_963540905.1 uncultured Acholeplasmataceae bacterium
AATTAAAATTATTTGAAATTTTATAATGTTTCCGAATCAAGTATTTAAGTTGATTTACATCAAAATAGGTAAAGTAAATTAGTTCGTTTTCTTGCATAGAAATTTCTGGAAAAGCATCTATGATTTGCAAAAACAGCATTAGTTTACGAACGATATTTTTAGATACAAAAACTAATTCTACTGAGTTATCATACTTAATTATCTGAAGACTGACATCTGCTGTATTTGAGTTAATTTTAATAAACTCTAATTTGCTTATGTCATTTTGACTAATAGTCTTCTTAATAAAACTTTATAGAAACTCTGCAGATTTAAAGTAAACATAGAGAAGTTCGGGGTTTATAAACTCTGAATTTGCCACTCTGTCTTTATCAAAAAAGCGATAGGAAGTGTCTGTTTTATTTATAACTTTAAGCGCAAAATCAGGCTTAGGATTTTCCACCACTCCCTTACTTGCCGAAAGCAACGACAAAGAAAGCAAGGCTAAAATTATTATTAAAATTGTTTTTATGAATATCTGTTTTTTTATCATCAAAATATATTTATTTACCTTAAATAAAATTACTTAAAACAAATAAAAAAGAGGCCAAGGCCTCTTTTTTAAAAGATATGAATTTATTTCTTTTCTTGAATTGTATATTCGTATTGGTTTACGTCTTTAACCAGTGGTTTGACAGTTTTTTCAACAGTTATCGTGCTAGTTACTCCGCTTTGACTGTAGCCTTTGTGGTTTAGTCCTTCTGCAATATTTAACTTATAGACGTTTGGAGTTAGTCCATTTCCGTTGTAAATTAGTTTGCCTTTAACTTTCACGTTGTTAAATTGATTGATAGGAGACGAGTCTGCAGAAATTCCAGAAAGCGAGTGGTTGACGTGGTTTGCACTCAGAGTATAGATTTTGTAGTCCTTAAACATAGTAAGTTCAGTTGTGTATTCACCTTGCTCAGTTGCTTTAAATAAATGGTAAGTGTCTGCTGAATACTGCTCAGTCTCACCCCTCATTTCAGTGGTTCTAAAACCAACAATGTGGGTATTAAAACGATTTTTCTTTAAAGTTAATTTAACTTTAGCACCATACGGAAACAAATAGTAGTTTGAGTTGTCTTGAAGAGGTTTAGTTGGGTTGTCTTTAGCCAGTTCATACATTGAGTTGTTTTTATACAAACGCACACCTTTGTCAAATTGAGTGCCTTCTTTTGAAATATCAAAGGCCATGTGACCTTTGGCGTCTTTATCTAATACTAAGAATTTAGCGTAACTTTTTTGATAAATTCCAGTGATTTCGCGAGAAGCCTCGCCATTTGGCAAGTCAAATAAGTCTTTAGACTCTAGTTTACCTGGTTCTACGAAGTTAAGTGAAGTTTTAGCTTTTTCAACTGAGTTTAGCCAAAAATGGTCTAAAGACATTTTTTCTTTTTCTGAGTAGTTTTTAAAAGCAAGAACATAGCGAGCGTTTGGATCTTTAACGTGGTACGTGTTTTTGCGAAGTCTTTCAACTGTGTAGTTTTTATTGATTTTGTACAGATGGACTTGCTCTTCACCGGCGTTTCCTGTGTAAAAAACATAGTCTTGATTCTCAGGAACAGGTACATTGTTTGAGTTTATGTTAATTTTTCCAACAAAATCAAGGTCAACGTTTTCAATAGCCTGGTCAGTTTGAGCAATAGAATGCGCAAGTCCGTCTACATAGAAATTATAGTCATTGGCAGGAGAGACATCACCTCGCGCAAAGTAAGTTGAGTTAATTGTGTATTTAGCGTTTTTAACCGCAATGCCGCTCACCTTTGCGTTAACTCCGATTTGGTATGCCAAAGTTGACACTGAAAGTCTTGGGAAAAAGTCGTAAACTGCGGTAATGTCTACATTTAACTCAAAGTTAATGTCTTCGGCTTTAATGTGACTAATAGTGCCCTCTGATTTATAGGCAACCAGTGAGATGTTGTAACTTCTTTGAATTGAAGAAGAGCGTTTAAACTTATCTGAAAAAGAGATATTTTTAAAAGAAATATGGTCAATTTGAGCACCTGGTGCAACATGGAAAGTAAGTAGAGAAATCCCGACGTTTTCAGCAGTTGTCAGTTCCTTTTCTTTAATTTTAATTTCTACGTTTTCAAAGCTTAAGTGATGAACGCGTGCGTATCTATCAAGGTTTCCAAAAATTGAAGTTCCTTGGTTGTTGTAAAGATTGGTGTCGCGAGGTGATCTTTTTGAGTAATCGCTACCTTTTAGTAGACTTTCGTCTTTTTGAATAATGAATTTAAAGTTGCGAATTGTTTTGTTGTTGCCATCAAAATCAAAAGCACGGTTTTTGCCAAACAAAGCAGGAAGTTCACGACCTTTTAAGTCAAGGTCTTGCATTAGTTTAAAGTTGCCTTCTTGTTTTTCTGATTTTATTTTTAAAAGGTCTTCATATGAATAAATTGCGTAAGTTTTTAATTTAGAGACAGCAATTGTTTGAAAAATCATGCCTTCAAGCGGATGTTTTTTAGTGACACGCCAGTTTTTAAGTAGATAAACTTTTTCGTTATCGTAAGTAAAGTAGACAAGTGCAACATATTTTTTCTCTGGTTTTAAGTTTCTAATTTCAAAAGCTAGAGAAACTTTGCCTTTTTTTGCGTCTTTTTCAAAAGAAAACTCATAGTAAGGCTTAGAAGACGCTTTTAAGTCGCTAGTTGCTTTAGGAATAGCCACCCCAAGTTCATCACGGCCATCGCCCGCTTTATGTTCGTTTACCTGAATTTGTACGTTAGCGTCTGCTCCTTGTGATAAAAAAGCCTGGCGGTCGCGGTGGCGATTTAATGTAAAGGTAAAGAAAGCAGATTCCGCTTTAATGTCTTGTTTTACAGAAACTCGGTAAAGACTGCAGGCAGTTAAAGCCAACGTAGAAACTAAAGTTAAGAAACCAACTAGTAAGAATTTAATTTGTTTTACCATATTTTGACGCGCTCCTCTGGTTTGGTGTACATTAAGTCTCCTTCTTTGATGCCATAGTATTCAATAAACTCATCTAAATTAGCAAGTTGACGGTTCGCTCTAAGTTCACCAGTTGCGTGCACATCAACATTGGCAAGCATTTGGTAGTACTCAACTCTGGCTTTGTTAAACCAGTTAGTAGCCCATGACTTAAAAAAAGCATCTAAGTCAACTTTCTTGTCCATTCTTAAAGCAGAAAGCGCACAACTTAAGCCACCGCAGTCTGCAATGTTTTCAGAAACTGTCAAAGTTCCATTGCATTTGACACCAAGTAAATTACTGTATCCGTCAAATAGTTTAATCATTTGTTTTTTCTTTTCTTCAAAGGCGGCTAAATCTTCTTTTGTCCACCAGTTGTTCAGACGACCGTGTTCGTCAAACTTCGCACCGTTGTTGTCAAAAGCATGCGAGATTTCGTGGGCAATAACTGTCCCAATTCCGCCGTAGTTAGCAGAGTTTGAGTTTTCTTTTGAGTAAAACGGAGGTTGAAGAATACCTGCTGGAAATACTATCTGGTTAAAAAGTGGGTGGAAATAAGCGTTTACTTCATACGCAGCCATTCCCCAGTATTTAGTGCTAACTGGTTCTTTGTATTGTGCATACTCATAAGCAGTCATAAGGCGTTTTAACGAGATTGTGGCTGAGACCAAAGTTTCACCTTCTGATTTAGTTTTAATTTTAAAGTCTTGATAATAAGGTGGAATTTCGTCTGGATATCCGACAAAAGGCTTGATTTTAGAGAGTTTTAAAATAGCTTTTTCACGAGTTTCTTTGCTTAACCAAGTGTTTTTAGAAAGACGTTCTGTGTAAACTGCAATAAATCGCCGAATCATTTCAAGAACATCAGCTTTACCTTGTTCACCAAAGTATTTTTTGCCAAAATAAATACCAACTGGTTCATCGAAAAATGCCAAAGTAGTGTATAGAGCTTTTTTGTCTCTTGGTTGGGGTTGTTTTTGACCAACTAGTTTACGTCTCAAGGCTCCTGCAACATCTGCGAGTTCTTCAGAGAAGTAGCGAGCATTGCCGAGCGCAGTTTTAACTATCATCCAAGACTTAATGATTTCAAAATTTTCTTTAGAAAACACGGTATTTAGATTTTCAAAGAAGCGAGGATAGGCGATATTAACGATTTCTGCGTCTACTTTAGTTAAAGTTTTAAAAATTTGGCTAAACATTAAGTATTTAGATTTCGCGTCAATTTCCTTTAGCGGAGTTGGATTGAATTTTTTGTCGTATTCTGCATCTTCTAATCTAGATGAAGTAAAAGGCGCTAAAAATTTGTCAAACTTCAAAGTTTCTTTGACATATTTGTCTACTAAATCATCAGCTAACCCTGCACTTTTTAAGACAGTTTTCGCCGAATCTGCAAAAACTGCTAAGTTTTCTTCAAGTTGGTCTAAATTTTTCTCATAATACTCACGGTCTGGCATGATGGTATTTGCGTGGTCAACTGCCAAGATATGTTTAGTCGGATCTGCAAAACTCTGAGAAATGCCAATAGTTACAGGTAGTGGAATACTACATAACTCGAGTTCAGGATATGCTACGGCTAACTCTTCAATTGAGCTAAGTCTTTGAATTTTTTCAATAAGTGGTAAAACAGGCTTTGCACCCATCTCGTTGCGGTATTCAAAATCTGTAACTAATTTGTGATATTTAATTGCTTCTTGAATTAGTTTATCTTCAGGTGTGTTTTTGCCTTCAGACCAGTCTTCAAAAAGTTTTAAAAGAATTTCTTCGTTTTGATCATGAATTTTAGAAAAAGTTCCAACACTAGGTTTATCTGCTGGAATTTCTGTTTCTTCAAGTAATTGTTTGTTCACATGTAAATAAAAATTGTCTTTCAAAGTTTCCATGTTTCGGTCTCCTAATGCATTTATTATAGCATTCAGTCCTATATATAATATTAAATAAAACACAAATCACAAATGCGAATAGTTTGCAATTGCAAAATTGTTAAGTTAAAATAATTTAAGAGGAAAAATATGAAAAAAATCTTTAGCATCGTTTTAACTTTATTTGCTACATTTGCTTTTTTCTCATGCCAAAAAAACAAAGTTAATGTGGTAACAAGTTCTTATTTAACATATTCAATAGTTGAGCAACTGACCAAAAATACAAAAATTACAGTCAGCACTGCCAGAGCACCATATTTGAACATTCACAATTCGGAGTTAACTTTAACAGATAAAAGTAAAATTATTGAAAGTGACTTGTTAATTTATTTTTCTGAAAACGTAGACCTACAAATCAAAAAAGCACGTGGTAACCTTGATTCGCTTAACTTAGAAAAAGCACTTGGTGTTAACGAAAAAACTTTTTTAAAAACTGGCGAACAAATTTCTGAATCTGAAAAAAATATCCGCAGGCACGCCTCTTCACACTACTGGTCAAGTTTAGAATATACAATTAAAATAATTGAAAAAATTGCTGAAAAATTTACTGAAAAATTTGAAAACAAATCAATCAGTGCTACAAATAAAACTACACTGATAAACGAAATTATCACACTTAAAAATGACTTTACTAGTTTTCTAAATACTAATTTTAAAACTGGTTTAAACGATGAAAAAATCCTTTTTTGTGGTCATGATTCAATCGGTGCGTTTATGGTTGAAATGGGCTTGTTAAAAGGTTATACACCAATTGACACAACCATACAAGACCGAAATGAGGACACTATAAAAGCGATAAATGAGTTCGTTGAACTAATTAAAAAAGGTACTAAAAATCCTAATAAAATCTTAACTGTGTTCGTTCAAGAAACAGGTAAAGAACAGGTTTTAGAAAAACTTAAATCAAGTGTGAAAGCACACAACATTTCAAATGTTTCTTTTAAAACTTTTCATACTTTTCACGCAGTTTCTAAAGAAGAATACAGTCAAAAAATTTCTTTTCAGACAAAAATTTCTGAAAATATCGCTAATTTAAAATTAGCACTTTTAGGTAAATAGACATGATTGAGTTTAAAGAAGTTTCGTTTAAATACGAAGACACAGCAGTCTTTGAAAATCTAAATTTAAAGATTAACAAAGGTGACTTTATGTATATTTTAGGACCAAACGGTGGTGGGAAAAGTACACTTGTTAAATTGGTTTCCAAAACTTTAAAACCAAACAGTGGTAAGGTAATAAATGGTGCAAAAAAAATCGGCTACATGTCACAAATTTTGCGATTTAAATCAAACTTTCCGGCCTCAGTTTTTGAAATTATTTACTCAGGCTTTGAAAAACAATACTTGTTTGCCAAAAAGGAACAAAAAACAAGAATAGATAAATTGCTTTCTGACATGAATATTCTTGACTTAAAAAATAAGTTAATTTCTGAACTTTCTGGTGGTCAACTTCAACGTGTGCTTTTTTTAAGAAGTATAGTAGACGAACCAGACCTTTTGATACTAGACGAACCAGCATCTGCACTAGACCCTAAATTTAGACACGAGTTTTACCAATATTTATACTCACTTTCACAAACTGGCACTACAGTTTTAATAATCACACATGACCTTTCTGGAATTGACGTGCTTGAATGTAAAGACCGCGTAATTTACGTAGAAAAAGCCATAGTTTACGACGGTATTTTTTGTGATTTCCACAAGCAAATTTTAAATAGAGAAAAACATGCAATATTTAGTTAATTTAGGAGTGTTTTCAAACACCTTTATTTTTATCGCCGCTGGACTAATTGCGGTAACCGCTGCTTTGCTTAGTCCTTTTATCGTACTTAAAAACCAAGCTTTGATCGCAGACGGACTTGCGCACACTGCGTTTTTCGGAATAGCCTTAGGTGTGCTTTTGTCTAACTACCCTGTCTACGTTTCAATGTTAGTTACCGTTTTCTTTTCAATTGTGATACAGTTGATTATTGAAAACACCAAAATCGACTCAGACAGTGCAATAGGGGTTATTGAGGCCCTTGGATACAGTTTGGGAATCTTAATTATTTCACTTTGGGGTGCTAACTTTAAAAGCGACCTTGGCAACATTATCAACGGTAGTCTGGCAACTATGGAATGGTTGGATTTCTTTAATGCACTAATTATTTTTACCATCACCTTAGGCTTTATTTTATGGCAATACAGGCGTTTAGTTTCTCAAACTTTTGACCCAAGTTACGCTAAATTTAACCATACATACAAAATAATTACTAACTATGGCCTGTCAATTTTAGTCGCTGTCTTAATTTCGGTTGGTATGCGCATGATGGGTACCTTGTTAATTTCTGCGCTAATTTTGTTTCCTGTCTTAATTTCGGTTCAGTTTAGAAGAAACTTCATTGAAACTATGCTAATTGGAGTAGTAGTTGCGATTTTAACTGTGGCTATTGCTGCACCAATTCAACTAAACACTAACATCGCACCATCTCCAGTCATAGTGCTTGTATACTTTGCATTTTTAGTGTTCGCACTAATTTTTGCTAAAGTTAGAAAAATCTGGAAAATAAATAAGCAAAAAAACGCAAAAAAAGTCTAAAATATCGCTTTTTTTGATGAAAACTGCAGTTAAACTGTGTTTTGATGTGGTATACTAATTTAAAGAAAGTTGCTAATCAAGGAGAAATATGACTACAAATATTTTAAATTCTGCAACGTCTGCAAACCCTCCGCTCACGGGCATCTTAGTTGCAGTATTCGTTGCACTAATCGTTGTTTTAATCGTAATTTCCGGTTTTACTTCGATGACCGAGGCTGCATTTATGTCTGTAAACCACATCAGAATTGATGAACTTACAGATTCAGATAACCCAAAACTAAAGAAAAAAGCCAATAAAACCCTAAACTTAATTAAAAATCCGAACTATGTTTTGGCAACCATACAGGTTTTAAATACTTTAATTGCTTTTATTAATGGTATTATTGGCTCTAAACTGTCACAAGATGCCTTAATTCGTATTTTTAAAGTTGACGCAAATTCAAATAACTATGTACTTTATTCCGTGTTAGTTACAATCGGACTAACCGTATTTTTGCTTTACTTTCAAATAATTTTTGGTGAACTTGTCGCTAAAAGAATCGGAATGAAGTGGAGCGAAAAAATATCTTTAAATTGCACTCCGATCGTCAGAGTGCTTATGTTTATACTGTTCCCGTTTGTTTGGCTACTCATGGTTTCAACTACCTTTTTTGCTCGTATTTTTGGTGTTAAAAAGGGCGACGAAATTAAAGAAGTTACAGAAGACGACATCATTTTGATGGCATCAAATGCCACTGAAAGCGGAGAAATTGATGTCGAAGAAAACAAACTAATTGAAAATATTTTTGAGTTTGACGACACTAAGGTTTCAGAAATCATGACTCACCGCACTGAAATTGATGCGATTGAAATTACTGCAACTTACTCAGAAATCTTAACTAAAATTAACGAATCTCAATACACCAGATATCCTGTGTACAAAGAAACCATTGACAACATTATTGGTACAATTCACATCAAAGACATCTTAAAATACGCAATTGAGCCAAGCGAGTTTAACTTAGGTAAGTCTGTTAGAAAACCATTTTTTGTCTCGTCTACCTCTAAAATTAACGATATTTTTGTGCATATGAAAAAAAATAAAGTTCACATCGCCGTGGTGCTAGATGAATACGGTGGAGTTGCTGGTCTTCTTACAATTGAGGACTTAATTGAAGAAATAGTTGGCGAAATTAACGATGAGTTTGACAGTCCAGAGGCTGAGTTTAAAGAAATTAACTCAACTACTTTTGAAGTAGATGGGTTCTTTGAACTAGATATTTTGTCAGAAAAACTAGACATTGAGTTTGAAGCGGAGTCTAACACCGTAAACGGTTTTATTACCGAGCAAATTGGACACCTACCTAAAGTTGGTGAAAAAATTTGCGTGACTTATAAAAACTTTGAGTTCCGTCCACTATATATTGAAAAAAATATCATTAAAAGAGTCTTAATTAAAAAGGTTTTAAATCTTGATGAACAAAATTCGTAACTTCTCTATAATTGCGCACATTGACCACGGTAAGTCTACATTGGCTGACCGTATTTTGGAGTTGACAAATGCGGTTTCTAACCGTGAAATGAAGGCGCAATACCTAGATAGTATGGAACTAGAACGTGAACGTGGGATTACTATTAAGTTAAATGCTGTCCAAATTCACTATCAAGCCGAAGACGGAGAAGTTTATAAAATGCACTTAATCGACACCCCAGGCCACGTGGACTTTACCTACGAGGTTTCTCGTTCTCTGCAGGCCTGTGAAGGCGCTATTTTAGTAATTGACGCTCAACAAGGAATTCAAGCGCAAACTCTTGCAAACTTATATATAGCCCTTGACAATGACCTTGAAATTATTCCAGTTATCAACAAAATAGACCTGCCAACGGCAGATGTTGAAAAAGTTTTAAAAGAAATTGAAGAAATTATTGGCATTGACAGAAGCGAAGTTGTGTTGTGTTCTGCTAAAAACGGAATTGGTATTAAAGAAATTCTGGAAGCAGTTGTCAAAAAAGTACCTGCGCCTAAACCAAAAAAATCAAGCTATACTTTGAGAGCCCTAGTTTTTGACTCATACTACGACGCCTACAAGGGAGTAATTCCTTTAATTCGGGTAGTTGAAGGGACTGTTAAAAAAGGCGACACCATTTACTTTATGCACTCTAAATACAAAGCAGAAGTAGTTAGCGTGGGTGTCTACACGCCAGAAATGCGAGAAACCGAGGTACTTTCAGCCGGAGAAGTTGGATTTATCTACGCCCAAATTAAGTCAATTCAAGACATTCAAGTCGGAGATACTATTACTTTTTTTGAAAATCAAGCAACCGAACCCTTGCCTGGATATAAGAAACTGAACCCTGTGGTTTTCTCAGGTATTTATCCAGTTGAAAATAAAAATTATGCTCAATTAAAAGAAGCACTTGAGAAATTAAAACTAAACGATGCGGCTTTAACTTACGAAATGGAGACTTCAAAAGCACTTGGCTTTGGTTTTAGAACAGGTTTCTTAGGACTGCTTCACTTAGAAATTATTCAAGAGCGAATTCGCCGCGAGTTTAATATTGACATTATTGCCACTGCTCCGTCAGTTATTTACACAGTTCATTTAACAAATGGTAATGTTATTCAAATTCAAAACCCGTGTGAACTGCCAGAACCACAGCAAATTTCCTATATTTTAGAGCCTTTTGTGAAAGCCTCTATTATGACTCCATCTGAATACGTCGGCAATGTTATGGAAATTTGTCAGGCTAAACGTGGGGTTTTTGTCTCAATGAATTATTTAGATAAAAACCGCGTGAATATCATTTATAAACTGCCACTGTCAGAAATCGTTTATAACTTTTTTGACAAACTAAAATCACAAACTAAAGGTTATGCGTCATTTGACTACGATATGGATGAATATGTTCTCTCTAACTTAGTTAAGTTAAATATCTTGTTAAATGGTGAGCAAATTGATGCTTTGGCAACAATAGTGCACAAAGATTTTGCTGAGTCCAGAGGCCGTGCTTTGACTGAGAAAATGAAGGATTTAATTCCAAGACAAATGTTTGAAATTCCCGTGCAAGCGGCAATTGGTAACCGAATTATTGCAAGATCAACAATTAAAGCAATGCGCAAAGACGTGCTGGCTAAATGTTATGGCGGCGATATTTCGCGTAAGATGAAACTCCTTCAAAAACAAAAAGAAGGTAAAAAGAAAATGAAACAAATCGGTCGTGTTTCAGTACCGCAAGAGGCTTTTTTGGCTATCTTAAAACAAGGGGATGATTAGTGCGTGGGCTTTACGTACACATCCCTTTTTGTCATTTAATTTGTTCTTATTGTGACTTTGTCAAGAAGCAAACTAAAGACAAAACAGAAGAAGATGGATACATCAAA
>CAUTRH010000008.1:0-10736 GCA_963540905.1 uncultured Acholeplasmataceae bacterium
GCCCAAAATTGGCAAGTATAGATAAGTTAAAACTTTGACTTGTTCTGCTGTTAATTGTGCTTTTTTATAAACTGTGATTTTAGTTGCCATAATGCATTTTTAAGACTGAAAATAGAGCAGAAACTTCGTTTTCTAAACTTAAATTCATATGATTATTATATACTACATAATCTGCAAAAAGCAATTTCTCATCGTTAATTATCTGGTGTTTTAAGATAGAAAAAAACTCTTTTTCGCTGTTTTTTCGGGTGGCTAAAAATCTGTTTTTAGAGGTTTCTAAATCAGCATATACTAGTACTACAAAGTCAAATTTATCGCGTAAATTTCGCTCAAAAAGCAAAGGAACTTCAACAAAAATGTATGAGTTTTTAGACTTTTCTTGAACTTCTTTCAATTTTGCAAAAACTTGCGGGAAAAAAATATCTTCCAGCTGTTTTAGTTTTTTTGGTTGACTAAAAACTAGTTTCTTAACAGTTTCTTTAAGTTCGGGTGTTAGCGTCAATGAAAAAGTTTCGGCAATTTTTGCCAGGTTGTTTTTATCTTGCCAAAGTGTATCTACTATGTCGTCAGTAGATATAGTTTCGTGTCCTTGTTTTTTAAGTAAAGATAAAAACTCAGTTTTGCCAGAACAAATATTTCCGGTAATCGCAATTAACTTACTTTTGGCAAACTTCGCAGACATAACTGCCCCTTCCTGCAACTTTCATTTTCTTAATTTCAGTGCCACAAACCAAGCAAGGCTTTCCTACTCTAGTGTGTACTTTTAAATAATTTTGAAAACTACCGTTTAAACCTTCGGCAATTTCAAAACTAGAAATGGTAGAACCACCTAGTTCTACTGCTTTTTTTAAAATTATTTTTGAGTTTTCTAAAATATTTTCAAAGTCAGTTTTTGTTAATGTATCTATTGTTCTGGTTGGCAAGATTTTACTTGCAAACAAAACCTCGTCAACGTAAATATTGCCAAGACCTGCGATGTTATGTTGGTCAAGCAAAAAAGCCTTGACTAAACTGCTTTTGCGCTTGGCTTTTAAAACTAACTCATCGGCAGTTAAGTCAAAAGGCTCTTTTCCAACTTTATCAGAAAGATAGCAGCCAATAGATTTGGTTTCAACTAAAACAAAGTTACCAAATTTTCGTCTATCTACAAAATCCAGAGTTTCTTTGTCTTCAAATTAAATACTGACGCGAGTGTGTGGTTAATTTGTGAGTTTAAGTAATATCTGCCTTCCATTCTTAGATGAGAAATTAAAGTCATGTTGTTATCTAAGTCTAAAAATAAGTATTTTGCGTGTCTACGAACGGACTTAATTGTAGTGTTTAAGATTTGTGATATAACGCCATTGGAAATAATTTTTTCATTAGAAAAATTATCTATAGTCTTAATTTTTTTGCCAACTATAGATTGACTTAAGTATTTTCGGACGTTTTCAACTTCAGGAAGTTCTGGCAATTTACACCTCTATCCAACGTTTTGCGCTGCTTTCGCTAACAAGTAGCGGAACATTTAAATCAAAATCAGTCATGATTTTTTTAATTTCAGGAATTAAATGCTTTTCTCCTTCTTTAATTTCAAAAATCAACTCATCGTGAATTTGCATAAGCATTCTACTCTCGGCTTTTTGCTCTTTTAAAAACTTACTAATTTTAAGCATAGAAATTTTCAAAATATCGGCAGCAGTTCCCTGAATTGGTGAGTTTACAGCAAGTCTTTCAAAAAGCTTTGGGTTGCGGCGAAAATAAAGAGTTTCTGGGTCTAAATAGCGTCTACGGCCAAATAAAGTCTCAGTAAATCCGCTAGTTTTTGTATCTTGAATTTGTTTATCTTGCAAAGGCAAGACTTCAGGGTAAGCAGCAAAGTAAGTTTTGATGTACTGATCTGCTGTTTTAATGTCTAAAGAAAGGGCTTTACTTAGACCATAGGCAGACATTCTGTAAATTAGTCCAAAGTTAATGGCTTTGGCTTTGTGTCTTTGTTCTTTGTCTACTTCCTTGGTGTTAAAAATACGCATCGCGGTTGCGGTGTGGATATCTTTGTTTAAAGAAAAGTCTTGAAGCATATTTTTGTCTTTAGAAATTGTGGCCAAAACTCTAAGTTCAATTTGTGAGTAGTCTAGTGAAAGAAATGAAAAACCAGTTCTCGCAACAAAAGCATTTTTGATTTTACTTCCGAGTTCTGAGTGTGTAGGGATGTTTTGTAAGTTTGGATTAAAGGAACTTAAGCGTCCTGTTGCAGTTTGAGTTTGGTTGTAAGTTGTATGCACAATATTTTCTTTATCTACAGATTCAAGCAGCCCAACTGCGTAAGTTTGCAAGATTTTGGCGTATGTTCGGTACTCTAAAATAAGTTTAACAATTGGATAAACATCTGCATACTCAGTTAAAGTTTCTGAGTCTGTGGAAGCCGCTCCTTTGGCAGTTTTTTTAGTTTGTTTTAGTCCAAGGTCTTCATATAGCAATTTAGCAATTTGTTTTGGACTAAGCGGGTTTAAATCGTATCCTGCAAGTCGGTTAATTTCTGCTTTTAGTTCCACTAACTTAACTTCAAACTTTGCTTTAAGTTCTTTTAAGTAAGTAGTGTCTAAAAGTACTCCTGTGTTTTCCATTTTTGCGAGAACCAAAGAAAGAGGAAATTCAATAGTGTGATATAGTTCATATCTTTTTGTGTCTTTAAGTTCATGTTGCAACTTAGTAAAGGCTAAATCGGTTAACTTAACTTTTTTACTAAGAGTGTTTAAGTCAAGGTCTGAGTTAGACTTGGTTTCATAGGCTTTTGGCACTTCAATTAAATCATCAAACTCGTTGTTTGCCAAATAATTAAAGTATTGTGTGCCACTTTCTGCGTCTTTGCAGTAGGCAAGTAAAAGTGCGCAGTCAAACTTAGCAAAATTAAACTCAATTTGGTTTTTAAGTAAAACCTTGATAAATCTTTTTAAATTAAAGACAACAGTTTTGGTTTCACTTTTTAAAAAGGCTAAAAACGCAGGACTAGAAAGCACTTGTTCTTTTTTTAAAAACAAGTAATTGGTTTTGTTAAATAATACCAGGTGAATTAGTTCGTCTTTATCTGTGTACTCAGCAAACAAGGCAGATGGTGTTTTTAAAAACTCAGCGATTTCTTTTTCTTCAGTTGTATACTGAAAACTTTGAATAAAAGCGCTTGTGTTGTTTGAAACTGCTTTTTCTCTGTAGAGTTGATTTAACTCAAACTCACGAAAAAAGTTTTGCAAGCCTGCTTCGTCTGCTGGTTGTTTTTGAGTCACTTCAATTGAAAATAACTTATCTGTGTAAATTTTTCCAAGAAAATAAGAAAGTTCAGCATCTGCTTTGCCGTCTTCTAACTTAGTTTTTTGCGCTCCTTTTAACTTAGAAATGTGTGCGTATAAATTAGTAACAGAGCCGTATGTTTGAATTAGCTTAAGTGCGGTGACTTTTCCAATTCCAGCAACTCCTTTGATATTGTCAGAAGTATCTCCTTGCAGTGCTTTTAGGTCAATTAACTGAAGGGGTTCTAGGCCATATTCTTCAAATATGACATCAGGAGTGTATTCAATTATTTCACCCATCCCTTTTTTAATTAAAGCAACGGTGGTTTTTTTGTCAACCAGTTGCAGTAAATCACGGTCAGACGAATAAATTATAACTTCGTCAATTTCAGGTGAGTTTTTAGAAATTGAGCCAATTATATCGTCAGACTCATAGCCTGGTTTTTCAAGACAAGTAACTCCTTGCAAGGCAAGATATCTTTTAATTGAGTCAAACTGCACAAAAAGTTCAGGGTCTCCGGCTTTTCTGCCTGCTTTGTAGTCAGAGTACACCTTGTGTCTAAAGGTTGGCTCTTTTAAGTCAAAAGTAACTGCGATGTGTGTGGGTTTTTTGGCAAGAATTTTTTTAAACATATTGATAAACGCAAGCAAGGCATTGGTTGGCACGCCTTTGGAAGTTCTTAAAATCTCGCCAGTATACGCAGTTGCGTGGTAGGCTCTAAAGATAAGTGAGTTTCCGTCTACTAAAATTAGTCTAGACATAGTGATTTAAAACCACCTTCTTTGTTTGTTTTTGCCTTTACCTTTTTTTGTTTGACTTTGGCTTTGGCCGTTTAGCAGTTTGTTTTGCAGTTCTTCAAACATTTTGGCAAGTTCATCTTCTTTTGGGGCTTCGTTTAAGTCAAAGTCTAAGTTATTGGCAAAAATTTGTCTCATCATTTGTTTTTGCTTTGAAAAAGCCTGTTCTAGTTTGCGAACTTCGCGAGTTTGCATACCGCATCCTTTGGCAATTCGCATACGACGAGTGTCTGAGTAGGCTATTAAGTCTGGGTCTTTGCGTTCTTGCTTAGTCATTGACTGAATAATGTGTTCGTATTTATAAAAAGTAGCGTCGTCTATTTCGCTCAAGGCTTTTTTGATTTGCGAAAGCCCTGGGATAAATGAAAAAATTTTGGCGATTGAGCCCATTTTTTTCATAGACTTAAACTGTTTAAGTAAATCATTGTAGTCAAAAGTGTTGTTTTTGATTTTATCAATTAGTTTTTTTGAATCTTTTTCTTCAAAACTTTCTTCGGCTTTCTCAATCAAGGTAAGCAGGTCGCCCATGCCAAGAATACGGTTAGCAATTCGCTCTGGGTGAAATACCTCAATGTCCTCAATTTTTTCACCAAAAGTTTGAAACATGATAGGCACGCCAGACTCGGCTTTCACTGAAAGCACAGCACCACCTCTGGAGTCTCCGTCAATTTTAGTTAAAACAACACCTTGGACAAAAATATTTTCCATAAAAGTTTTGGCAATGTTTGCAGCCTCTTGGCCAGCCATTGAGTCTAGTGTTAATATGGTTTCGTTAATCTTAAAATTACTTTGAATTGACTTTAGTTCATGCATTAGCACGTCGTCAATTTGTAGACGGCCAGCTGTATCAATAATTACCATATCATGCAGGTTTTCTTTTGCGTAAGTAAGTGCTTCTTTAATTGTTGAAAGTGGGTCAGTTAAGCCTTTTTCAAAGACTTTAACGCCAATTGAGGAGCCAAGAGTTTTAAGTTGTTCAATGGCAGCCGGTCTATAGATATCACAGGCAACTAACAGTGGGTTTTTGCCTTCTTTAGTTTTAACTAAGTTAGCAATTTTAGCGCAGGTTGTAGTTTTACCAGAACCTTGCAGACCTGCTAACATTATCAAGGTAGGGTTAGCGGTAAACTCAAGCAGACGAGGGTTTGCACCCATTATTTCAGTCAACTCATCTTTTACAACTTTTACAACTTGTTCACCTGGATTTAGGCCTTTTAAGATTTTTTGACCAAGTGCTTTTTCTTTAATTGCAGTGCTTAATTTCTTTACAACTGCATAAGAAACGTCGGCTTCCAATAAAGAAAACCTAATTTCTTTCATCATTTTTTCAATATCGCCCTCATATAACTTAGCAGTGCCAGTTACTTTGCGTAGAGCCATTTGTATTTTATCTGCAAGTGACATAACTAAACCTCAAATTATTCATCCCAATACCAAAATAATTCATCTGCTAGCCTCTTTTCCGCAGGTGTAAGTTTACCGTAATTCAACAGCTTCCACTTATTTCAAGTTCTAGCATTTTTTGATATTTTGCTTTTTACTCTTGTTGCCATTTTGAAACCTTAGTAAAAAATCTTTTAAAGAAAGACATAACTATTGTTCCTCATCTGTTAGTTCGCTAAGTGGAATATTGTATTTTTTGGCAATTTCATTGAGTTTGCTTATATGCTTTTCGGATTTTTTGACCAAACCTAACTTAGCCTCAAAGTCAATTAACTTATGCTCGGTTTGTTTAAGTGAAAGAAATACCGCGTTTTTAGAGATTTTTGAATTTTCGGCAATTTCCGACAGTGAATGGTCTAAAAAGTAATGTGCATGAAAGTAATCTGCCTGAGTTTTGGTAAGCAGAGGTGAGTAAGTTAAGTAAAGTGAAATTAAATGTTCTTTACTAGCAAGCGGTTTCATTTGAAAAAAGTTCCTGAAAAACAACGGACATATAGCGCTCAAGTTCAAAGTCTAAAAGATCGTTTTCCTTTTCGCCAACTCCAATCAGTTTAGTTGGAATTCCGAGTTCACTTTTAATTCTAAAAATGATACCACCCTTAGCAGTTCCGTCCATTTTAGTCAAAGCCAGCGCTGAAATATCGGTGATTTCTTTAAAGGATTTTGCCTGTTCAAACGAATTTTGACCCAGGTTTGCGTCTACTACCAAAATGGTTTCACTTAGCTCTTTGTTTAGTTTTTTGATAACTATCTTTTTGATTTTGGCAAGTTCAGCCATTAGGTTTTGTTTGTTTTGCAGACGTCCTGCGGTGTCAATTAAGCAGTATGAATATTTTTCTTTAATTGCTTTTTCAAGACCGTCAAAGCAAACTGAGCCAGCATCTTTGGTGTTAGGATTTGAAAATACATCTATGTCTAGGCGTTTCCCCCATTCAACTAACTGGTCAACTGCACCTGCTCTAAAGGTATCGGCAGCGACCAATAGTACTTTTTCGCCTTGTTTTTTCAATATAGCAGCAAGTTTTGCGATAGTTGTTGTTTTACCAGAGCCGTTAACTCCGACAAACATGTAGGCAGTCAGTGGGTTTTCTTTAGCTAAAGAATTGTCCACATCTACACTTTGATTTTTGTAAACTGAGTAAATTGCTTCCAGTAGTTTTTCTTTAGTTTCATCAATTTTTAAAAAGTTTTTTTGAGTTACACTTTTTTGAAAAATCTCTAGTACCTTTAAAGTAGTTTGCACACCAAAATCTGCCATTATTAAAACTTCTTCAAGTTGTTCAATAAATTCAGGATAAGTTAAGTTTTCTAGGTTTAAAAAAATATCGGCGAGTCCAGAAACTGAGCGAACTTGACTGCTAAAGCCAAGTTGTTGTGGTTTATTTTTTTTAAGTTTTGCAAATATTTTTGAAAAAATTCCCATAACTAATCCTCTAATTTATTTTAACTAATAATTAAGTCAATTTCGCTAATTTTGTAAGTTTGAGTGACTTTTTGTTTAAAAGAAAACGCACGCAGGAAGGTAATTGGACCGACACGTCCAAAAAACATCATAAAGATAATCGCCCATTTTGTAATCAAGAGTTTAGTGCCAAAAGTCAGGCCACGAGAATATCCAACTAAACCAAATGCTGAGACTAACTCAAAAACTATATCTTTTAAACTAAAAGTAAGTGGTTCTTGGAAGTGCTCACCTTTAAGAGCAGAGGCTTTTGCGATTTGAAGTTGACTTTCAAAGTAGTTCTGTTCTGCCACAGCCACCACAAAAATAGAAATAATTAACACTAATGCAACGGATGTTGCGACAATAAAGGCTTTTTTGACAGTATCTTCCTTAAATGCCAGTTTTTTGCCTAACTTAGTTTGAGACTCTGCTTTGATGTGGCTAAAAATCGCAGCAATTATTAAGACAACAGTAGTGGTTCTAACACCGCCCCCTGCTGAGTTTGGAGAGGCTCCAATAAACATTAAGATAATCATTACGATAATACTGCCTTCTCTGGCAAGACTGGTCTGAGGTATTACGCTAAAGCCAGCAGAACGTGCAGAAATTGAGGTAAAGAAGGTTGCAGTTAACCTTTGTGGGCCATTTAGTTTTGCTAGAGCCGGTGAGTTAAACTCAAGGGAAGTTAAAACCACAAAGCCAAATATCCAAAGTAAAACGTGTGCAAAAAACAGAATTTTGGCGATTTTGGAAAACCTAAAGTCAGTTTTTTTAACCTTTGCTTTGATGTAGTCGGCTAAAGAAATCAAAGGAATGTAGCCAAGTCCACCTAAAAATATCAAAAACGCACAGCCTATGAAAAACACAATGTGGCCGTTTGCAAGTAAAGTCGGAAAGTCTACCGGAAGCGGTACAAACCCTGCGTTCATGAACAGAGAAACTGAGAGAAATACACCATAAAAAAGCGCTTTGGTGAAACTAATTTCCTGAAATTCAGGCATCGCGAAGTAAATGTAGGAAGTGCAAAAAATAACGCCAATTAACTGAATTAAAACTAAGGTGTAGAAAACTTTTTTAGTAGTGCGAATTACTCCTCTAAGCGAAGGTAAGTTTTGCTCGTTTGCGAGAAACACTCTTTGCTCAACTCCAATTTTGCTACCAGAGTTTGTTAAAAACAAAGCAAATAGCATGTAAATACCCATTCCCCCAAACTCCATGATTAAAATCAAGACAACTTGGCCAAATAAGGTCAAGTCTGCAAAGTTTATGGAACTAAGTCCAGTTGTAGACATGGCAGATACAGAAAGCAGCAAAGTGTCCACAAACTTAAGCGGGGTTTTAGAAGCAATTGGCATCTTTAGCGCCAAAGCGCCAATTAGCGAAAACACCAGGTAGATAAGTAAAAACATGCGGGCATAAGACTTGGTGAAAAATTCAAGAGTAGCCTTGACTTTTGGTGATTTAAAAAAATTATTAACTTGTTTTGTCATTTAAATAAAGAAAGTAAAAGTTAGTCTGCAACTAAATACTCAACAAAAACTTGTGGAACTCTAGCAAACGCATTTTGAATGATTTCCTGAGTGATTTCAGTTAACGCTTTAGTTGCTGCTTCTCTGTCTTCTGCTGAAAAAGTATTTAGGTAGTCTGTGGCTTTTTGTGCAATTGTTTTAATGGTTTTTTCGTTTTCGTAAACCGACATAAAGCCACGAGTCGCAGTTAACACATCTCCGTTTAGTTTATTTTCTGAGTTTAGTGGAATAAACAACACAAATACACCATCTGCAGAAATAGAGTGGCGTTCTGCGATTAGTTCATCTGAAAAAAGTGCTGCTGAGTTTCCTTCAATTAAAAGTGGGGTTGCGTCAACTTTGGCTTTTTTTACCTCAGCGCCAGAGTTGGTAAACTCAAGGACGTCTCCGTTTGCCAGCGCAAAAGTATGCTCTTTGGGCATACCAACTTCTACACCAAGTCCACAATGGATTACCTGCATTCTGTGTTCTCCATGTATCGGCATTAAGTATTTTGGACGACATAAATTGATCATTAGTTTAAGTCCGTTTTGCTCAGCGTGTCCAGAGGCGTGAGTTTCGTAAAGTGCGCCGTGTGAAATAACTTTCACGCCTAGTTTATTGAATTGATTGATTAAGTTATTGACAGACTGAAAGTTACCAGGTATAGGAGATGAGGAAAAAATTACGGTATCACCTGCTCTGGCTTTGATTTTTTTGTGTTGGCCACTCGCAATTCGCGCAAGCACAGCCATGGGCTCGCCTTGCGAACCTGTGCAAAGTATGGTCATTTTTGAGTCGTCTGTGTCGTTGACTTTTTCTGGGTCTAAAAAGAAAGCATCTGGGATGTCTATGAACTTGTTTTTGCGAGAAACTTCGACAATGTTTTCCATAGAATGGCCAAAAATTAAAATTTTTCGGTTATTTTGAAAAGAAGCGTCAATAATTTGTTTAATTCTGTAGACATTTGAAGCAAAGGTTGCGATGATTATTCTGCCCTGGATTCCTGAAAAAACTTCAGAAATTGAGCGGCCAATTGCTTTCTCAGAAGGCACCATATCAGTGCGCTCTGCGTTTGTTGAATCTGGCATTAAAAGCAGACAGCCGTCGTTGGCCATTTCAACTAGTTTTTCATACTCAGCGTGTGGTCCAACTGGAGTCATGTCTATCTTAAAGTCGCCGGTTTCAAAAATAGAGCCCAGTGGAGTTTTGACGCGAATTCCAAAAGCATCTGGAATAGAGTGCGAAACTCGTATAAAAGAAAGCGAAATATCTCCGTAATTTAAGACGGTATCTGGAGTGTATAGCATCAACTTGGTGAGTTTTTTGCCTTTATCGCCAATTTTTTTCTCAATTAGGTCATAAGCCATTTTAGAGGCATAAATTACCGGGATTTTAACGTATTGCAAAAGATAAGGAATCCCGCCTATATGATCCTCGTGCCCGTGCGTGATAAAAAGTCCAACTATTTTGTCTTGATTTTCAGATAAATATTTAAAACCAGGAACGACATAGTCAATACCTGGCAGAGTTTCGTCTGTAAAAGACACACCACAGTCAATGATAAAAATTTGGTTTTGATACTCTATGCAGTAGCAGTTTTTACCAATTTCGCCGAGTCCGCCTAGAGCAAAAACACTTACTTTAGGTTGTTTGTTGTGCATTTGTTTGCTCCTTTTTTTATTTAACTGTTAGGAATATTATACCACACTAAGACTTGGCTATTTCCGCGACAATACTTATTTTGAAATAACTAATTCCTTAACTACTATAGTCATATATAAACAAAACAAGGTATTGACAACTTTTACAAACACAAGTTTGTATGCAACTTTTAAAACTTGCCTTTGGCAGGTAAAGGTAAAGATAATTTTTCAAAATCCAAATTAAAATATGTTTTTTCGCCTTGAACATCAAAATAAGGTAAAATGAATGGTAGCACGGGGTGAAATCATGCCTAGAGAAGAAAATTGGAAAAACACAGAAAACCAACTTGAAAAATTAAATGAAGATAAGAAGAAAGTAAAGGAAAAAAATAACAAAGAAAAAGAACCAGAGGTTTCTACTACAACCCCTGAACAACCTATTAAGGGAAGAGCGCTAATTTGGGTTTTATTGTTTGGAATGGTGTTCTCTTTTATCGCTGCTTTTGTTTCTATTATCTTAAGACAACACGGAGTTATTTAAAAAAATAGCGTAAATTTAAGTTATTTTAAAAGGTGTAGGTAGCGCATTTACTGTACACTTGGAAATTAGTAGTTGTATAACTAAATTCAT
>CAUTRH010000009.1:0-10398 GCA_963540905.1 uncultured Acholeplasmataceae bacterium
ATAAATCAAGAATGTCTTGGTAAGTTTTCCATTCGTGTGCTGGAACTGAACCAAGGTCTTCGGTGGCAGTTGGAGTAACAGTAGCCTGAACTAAGTTTTTATAAGTAATGTCTACCTTGCGGTCAAGTAAGTTAGCGCGAACATTTAGATCACCGTATCCCACATTTAGTTCACTGTTAGTTAAAGAAAACTGAGTTAGTAGATTAAAGATGTTTTCAGCATTGGCAAGTTTCAATAAGTCTGGCGCTTTTTTAATAATTTGGGTAAGTTCTTCAACTGACAGTTTAAACTTCAGTTTTTCGGTTTCAAAATACAGATATTTTTTATCGTAGTAAACTGTGGCTTTCAGGTATTTGTCTTTGAATTTAAGGTAAGTTTCTAGTTTGGCCAGAACCTCGCCTTTCAGTGAAAGTTTACCAGAAAAGTCAGCACCCATTTCACCGCTTTGAGCCTTGCCGTCAATTTCGTAGGTTTGCGCGTATAGTTTAAGTAAGTTTAAAATTGTCTCGGTGTCGGCGTATTGAACTGCTGGCACTACTCCTGTGTTTTGTTTTGTTGATTTAGTTAAAGTGGCCTGCAGTCCTAAATCTGACAGAGTTAGCCTGATTTCTTTTTTAGTAAGGTCAACTTCGGCAGACAACTTAATTCCGCTAAGCGTGAAGTTAGAAAGGGTAATTTTATCTTTTGTGAAAGAAAGTGCGTCAAGTAAGTCTGTGTAGACAGATAAGTATTTAATTAAGTCTGCTTTACTTGAAAGTCCAAGTAATGGTTTTAAATCAGCAAATATTTTTTGAATTTCTGCCTGCAGACGACTAATGTCTGCAAAAGGTATTTTTAAGTTTAGTTTTTGAGTTAAAGCATATAGGGTGCGTTCAGAAATGTATAAATTATTTAGTTCAAGGAAGTAAGATTTTTCGCCGTTCTTAAACTCAACTTTACCAGAACCCGCAAAATTAACTTTAGATTTAAGGTCAACGTTACCGCTTAACTCTCCTTTAAACTTAGCAGTATCTGTCGTTGTGGCTTTCAGTTCATAGGTTGAAGAAAATAAATCAAAAACTTTTTCAACAAACGAACGGTCTAGCCATTCAATACCTTCAGGTACATCTTTAGTTTCTGCGTCTTCTTGTTTAGTTAAAGTTAAGTCCAGCATAGTGCCGTATTTAACTTTAAGAGCTTTCGCAGTCAGATCTGCTTTGACTTCTAGGTTTTTAAGTATACCTTCTGTAATTTTAGCAACAATGCTAGTTTGGCTAAATTCAAAAGTACCTGCAATCACTGCTTTAATTAAGTCTTGAGTCAGTCCTACTGTAATTCCTGAAAACATATCTTTGAGTTTTTGGCCTTCAGAAATTAGGGCTTGGATATCTTGCAGGCTTAATTTCAGGTTAACTTTTTCGTTTTGTAGATAGAAAAACTCTTTGTCGTAAAGTAGACGGAAAGTTTGTTGAATATCTTTATAAATTAGTTTTAACTCAAGGTCCAAAATAGTTTTACGTGCAAAGTTTAGGGCACCTTTGATTTCTACTTTTAGGTTTTCACCGTTTACAGGTAAGTTAAACTCACCGTTTACGCTGTAGCCAGTAGCGACAAGGTCTGCTGCTTTTTCAAAAAACTCACGACCTAAAAACTGAGTTGTTGTGTTTGGCTGATATAAGCTAAGTTTTTTATCAGTTTTCTTTAAAGTTAAGTTTAAGTTAAGTGGACTTGCAGAAAGTAAAAGCGCTTTTTCTTGGAATTTAAAACGCAGAGAAACATTGGTGATTTGTTCAATTCCAAACGCTTTCTTTAAATCAAAGTCTAGACCTTCTTTAGAAATATTTAGTGCATCTAAGATTTTTGTAAACTCTAGTTTTGGCGCTAAATAAGTTTGACTTGAGTTGGCTAGACTTACGTTTCTTATAGAGATACCACTGGCTTTTTCAATGGCTTTTTGAATTGCCGCGATTATCGCTGTAATTTCGCTGTAGGCGACTTTTAAGTTAAGGGTTGGGTATTCTTTTGAAAGCAGGTAAATTTGCTTGTCTTGAATGTGCAGTTCAAAGTTTAGGTTAATTGGACTGCCAAGTTGGGGGTGTGTAAACTTCACACCTAAGTCTGCTTTAAGTAGATGTTTTGAAGTTAAGTCAACTTGGGCGTTTTTCACGCTTAAGTCTAGTTTTGCGTCTTTACCTAGGTATTTTTCTGCAAGTTCTTTTGGAAGCGAGTAGTTAACACCTTCAAGGGTATAGCGAGTTGAGTAAAGTTCAGCGATCTTTAAAATATCGTTGGCAGTTAAGACATTTGGATTTTTCATCAACTCAGTGATTTTGTCGGCTGCTCTTTCGCCAACTTCACTAAACTCGGTTGGAGTTAAGGTTAAGTGTAAATTAAAGTTTGAAATAGTTAAGTTAATTGCTTTAGTTTTGCGGTTGAAGTAAATTTTACCTTCATATTCTGCGTATTTAGCCGCCAGAGTGATTTCTTCTTTGACAATGGTAAGTGACTGGATTACAAACTTAGAAATCAGCGTTTGAATATTTGAGTTTGCGTTGCTTTGAAGTTGGAAGTTATTGAAGTTAATCTCGCCTTGACTCTTGATCAGTTCTGTGATTTTTGCAATCAAACTACCAATTTCTTCAATTGAAACTTTAGCGTTTAGTTTTGCTGATTTTAAATAAACTGTGTTTTTTGAAAAATACAGTTCAAAACTATAAACTAAATCTTTAAACTTAGCCTCGGCGTAAAGCACTGCCTCTACATCTTGGAAGTTATTGTTAACAGAAACATAGCCTTTGTGAATTGTTAAGTTGACTCCGTTAATTTCGGCGCTACCGGTAACGCTGTGAGGTTTAGTCATCACACGTTCTTTGATTTTGTTTGGCTCAGAAATGTCAAGAGGTAGTTTAGCGCCAGGTTGAACTTCGGTTTTTGAGTTAAGGTCGGCAATCGGAAGGTCAATGTATTCGTTTTCGTTAATTTCAAAAATGTTTGCGTTAAACTGAGGGTCTGCGTTTAAATAACCTGTGATGTTAAAGTTAAACGCAGTTAGTTTAAAGGTAAGTAGTTTGGCTTCGTCTACGGTTGGGTAGTTTAACTCAAATTCAAGTGACTTAACTAAAGATTTAATCAGTGGCATTTTGTCAATGGTTTTAGCAATACTTTGCAGAGTTGAAAAAGGGTTTGCAAAGTCTAGGTTAAGTTCAGATAAGTCAATGCTGAAGTTATTTAAGTTAAACCCGCTAATTTCGCCTTTTAGTCGAGACATTTCAAAGACTTTGTGCATGAGTTCACTAAAGTCTTTGACGTTGGCCTTTAAATTGTAGCCACTTACTTTAGCGTAGACTTGGTTGCCAATGATAGAAATATCGGCAACTTCCTTGCCTGCTTTCATAATTTTGGCATTTAAATAAAGAGTGTTTTCTTTGTATAGTAGATTTAACTGAATATTAAAGTCAGCAAAAGAAACGCTGGCCTGGAATTTACCGCTTTCCAGAACTTTTAG
This sequence comes from uncultured Acholeplasmataceae bacterium, assembly GCA_963540905.1. Lineage (GTDB taxonomy): Bacteria > Bacillota_I > Bacilli_A > Acholeplasmatales > Acholeplasmataceae > CALISC01. Next base: position 3,485 of record CAUTRH010000009.1, read on the forward strand.
GAGTTTTTCAAGGGCAGGTTTGCTGAAACGGTTAATTTGTTTGCCGTTTTGATCTTCTGGCGACACTAAATAAGGAGTTTCGTTTTGGTATGAGTTTAAAGTCATAGTGAAACGATCGTCTTTGAATTTGAAGGAAGTAGAAAGATTGCCACTCGCTTGGTCTACGGTTAGGTTTGCCAAAACTTGAGAAATTATTTCGTCTAGATCAAAACCACCAGGTAAGTATTTAGAAAGGGCTGCGCGAATTTGTGGGGCTAGTTCTTTAAGGTCTGCATGCGCAAAATATTGCACGTTTTTGCGTTTATTTGGTCCAAACTCAACGTATACTCCACGGTTATCTATGTAAATACGACCAAGTTTTGGAATAGAAATTGAAATCTTTCCTTTAAGCAAGTCAACAGCAACTTTGATTTCTGAGTCTGCGTCTGTTTTCGTAATTGAGTTTAAGGCGTAGTTTAAAATAAAGGAAATTGTACCGCGTGGGTTTAAATCTGGGTTTTGGAAGTATTTTAGTAAAAACTCAGTTAAATCAAGTTCATTAACCGGTGCTTTTGGACTAGGTAGTTTAGTGCCAGGGCGGTGAGTTAAAGCAAAGGCAGTTTTACTTTGATCAAAAGCAAAACGACCATCTTCTACTTTTAAGTTGTCTTTTGCTAACTTTAAGTCAAGGAAACTAAATAAACGTTCTGCGGTTTTAACTAAATTAGTAAAGTCAATTAAGTTAATTAACTCCTCTAGGCTATTTTTAGTTAAGTCAACATTGAAAAACTCTTTGACAATTTTGTTTAAATCAAAAGTTAACGAACGCGATTTGAAGTGCATTGTTAGTTTATTTTCAACAATGTCAAAAGGGATGTTGTAGTTTTTGCCAAAGGCAGTCAGGCTAAGTTCTCCACTGGCAGAAATAGATGTTTTGTTGTTAAACGAAACTAAGGCGTTGACTGACAAACTTGAGTTGGCGTTGATTTCTTTAGATAAGTTGAACTCAAAAGTATCGCTAAAGATTTTTTTAAGTTGCTGAGTGGCGGTGTCAAAATCTGTTTTGTCTTCAGAAAACTCTGGGTTTGCTGGTTTTTCTCCGCGTTTAAAGTTAAGTTCTAGAGTTTTTCCGTTAGTCTCTTGTTTGGCATTAAACTCAACTAACTCTTTGGTGTCTTTGTTGATGTAGAAAGTTAAAGTAATGCCTTTGGCTTTAGTTTCAAGTACAGTGTAGGCACCGATGTTTTTAGGTTTAGCGAAGTTTTGGTTAAGTTCACCAATTATTTCTTGCAAGTTTGGTAGATTTAAGAAACTACCTTTATTAAATAGTTTACCAAGCAATTCAACAATAGTGTCGGCTTCGCCTGTATAGGTTTGGCCAAACATTAAAAAGGTATATTTTTTGTTTTCGTAGTGTAGATTAAATAATCTAGATTCAATTTTTAAAATTGCAGGGTCTTTTGAAAAAGTTGCGGTAAACTCAAGGACTTGTCCGTTGACGTTTAACGTGCCTGTGAAGTTACCTGACTTAACTTTTGAAAAAGCGTCTATTAAAAGATCGGTTGCATCTGGCTTTGTCTCTGTGTTTTCTCCGTGTTTACGAAAGTCTTTGTGAAAGAAATTATGGAAATCTTCAGTTTGGACTTTTTCTTTTTTGTAAGTAAAAGTTTGTGTCATAGTTGCCGCAAAATCAGAAGAAATGCCTTTAACGGTTAAGTTATACTCTTCGTTTGAAGTAGTTTTTAAAACTTCCCAGCGGTCGTTCATTGTTACATCCAAAGTAAACGATTTGAAAGTTGGGTAGTACGGAGTTTGAGCCATTTCTCTAACTTCAACTGCGTATTTACCTGTCGCGGCAAGTTTGCCAAGACCGCTTGGTTTGTTTAAGTCTTCGTCTACTACAAAATCAACACGGTAAGCAGTTTCACCATTTGCTTGATGAATTAGTTCAACTTTTTTTATGGTTTTTCTTGAAAGAATTTGTTGAGTGAAGTCTTTTAAATCAGAGCCTAGGATGTTTTCAGTAAAATCGGCTTCAGTAAAAGGAGCGTCTGACCCTTTGTATTGGCGCCAAACTGGTTTGTCAAAGTCACCGTTTTCAAGGTGCGCAAGTTCTTTAACGAAGTACTGTGCACCACGTGGTGACTCATTTCTAAAAATATAAAGGCCAGGACTGGCAAACGTCCCTTTTGAATATTGTTTATTTGAAAGGTGCGCAGTATCATATTGACGAATCGCTTTGATTTTCTGAGTTGTTGAACCAAAAGAACAAACGTAAGCGGTGGCATGTGCACTGGTTTCACTGTGGAAATGACTTTGGTCTCTAAAAACTTTGGCTGCAATTAAAATGTTTTTTAAGTGATCAGTTTCGTCAATTGGTTTAGTGCCATCATTTGGCCTGTCAATGTATTCGTTGTTGATGTTGAGTTTTGGTTTAATGTTATTTGGTTTTTGTCCTAACGACAAAAAAGCCATCAGGGCAACGATAATTGAACCAAGAAATAAAGCAAATAAAGCACTCGTAGTTTTTACAAGGCGAGTGTAGGGTTTAGTTGAATAAGGTTGTGCAAATTGTTTTTTAGCTTTGAATTGACGGGGTTTTTGGGGAGTAGTTAAGTTAGTGTTAGTTTCTTCGTATTTAATAAAATCTTTTTTCATAAAGTAAAACTCCTTTTTGAAAAGTTCTCGGTTTTATTTGTGTATTTTTATAACTTTATTTAGACAGTAGATATGTAGCGAGAAATATATTTAAATGAAGTAGTTCAAAAAGTGCTTACATAATTATACCCCACCTATAAAAAAAAGCCATTTTTTAATTGTAAAGGTAGTCCTTTATATAAATATATAGGGTGAATTTTGTTGTTTTTTGCCTAATTTTAGTGTAAATTATGAAAAAACCTTTTAAGTATATTTTACTTAAAAGGTTTTTTGATATAACTTTAAAATTTTAAAGTACTTATTTTAGGTAGGTTTCTTATTATTGCTGTTGTTCAACATGTAAGTATCAAACGTTATTAAGAGTTAGAAAAACTAATGGTGGAAAGATGTTTGAATAAAAACTGTGCTAATCAACTACAGCAAGCGGGTTAGATACTACCTAATGCAAACTACCACGCCATAAACGTAAAATGCATTTCCCCAGGTCATGTAACCGTTGCGGTCCATGAAACGCGCGCCCTGATCGTTAAGATACTTTGCACCAAGCCACCATCCTTGGTGGTTGGTGTTGTGGTAATAAGAATGATACTGTACACTTGGATACGCATTTAAATCAACACCACGATAAATAGGTTTATGTCCTGAATGCTGATTTAAAACAGCCTTAGCATAATCTGTAGATTCTCGCTTTAATTTAGGATGGATATCACGACTTACATCTAAAATAGGTTTTACCGAAAACTGACCGTTATCATAAGTTGGCATATAAGTAGTCGTTTCTAAGATTTTACCTATTTCTTCAACCATTGCTTTAAAAATAGAACGTTCAGGTTTAGCGTTATCAGGGTAATTTTCAATATAAAGATTGAAAGGGGTAAAATCAATTATTCTTTTTGTGAACCAAGTTTTTTGTTTAGGAATTTTTAAAAACTCTACATCTTCAAACTTATAATAATTACCATTATACATTTCGTACCTATTGCCTAAATTGTCTTTGTAGTATTTGCGTGTAAAGTTCATTGTGTAGTCTACATTCTTAGAATTAAATTTAAGTGGCCGAACATCGTCTCGCTCAAATTGAATTCCTGCTGGATTGTCAACTTTAGTTTGTGGATATTTACCAACTAGTCTTATAGATTCTCCTACATAAACCTTGATCATATGGTTTTTTGTAACTAGCAAGTTTTTGATTTCTTCTTTGGTTTTTTGACTATTATCTAGTTCTAACTTAACAATGTCAAGTGCATCTACTTCAAACTGACTTTCGTCAATTTCACCATGTTTTTCGCCATGTCTAAATGTTTTATTTGGAATAGTAGACGCATGCCCAGCGACTTGGTAAGTTACAGTGTAAGTTTTTCGGTTAATAGTAACGGTTACATTGTTTTGTGTTTCGTCTGTGTTTACAGTCAAATTAGCCACACTGTATTCAGGGTCTTGCTACATAGTGTTATTCGGATTTGCATAAGAAACAGTATGATTTTTACCAATTTTCCCGCTCTTAGTTTCTGTTTTTTCGTCGTAGCTACCATCTATTTTTTGAGTTCTAACAGTGTAAGTGATGTTTGCAGTGGTTTTGACTGCTTTAAATATAGGTTTAAGTGTGATGTTTGAGTTGTATGCGATGTTTGGGTCAAACTCGCTATTGGTTTCTTCAACTAGCAGTTTTTCAAATATATAGTCATGAGTTTGAGTATTAGTTTTTTTAACTGCACGCAGTTTTGCCAAAATATCTGCACTAATCTTGTTTGTGTATTTTAAGTTAAGAGGTTGGCTTAATATTGGGTCAATTGTGCTTGCATCTAGTCCAGATTCAGTTAAATTAAATGAAACACGATAAGTTTTAGCCTTATAGTAAAGTTTAATAATTTGCTTATCTTGTGTGTTTGAAATGGTTAGACTAGGTGTAGATTTAGCAGGGTCATAGTTAGTTTCGTGGTTAGGGTGAGGTTGACTTGCAATAAATGCAGAAATTATGTCTTTAATTTCTTGGTCGTTTGCAGTAACAGAAGTGCCGATTTTTCTTTGAGTTGGTAGTTCCAGTTCATGCAAAGTTTCTTGATTTGTTGTCAGCCCTTCGTAGACTAAGTTTAAATAAATTTTCTTAAAATTATTAGTTTCTTGCCATTTAGCAACTAGGTTTAAGTTTTCTTCAACTAAGTTGTTTTGAGCAAAGTCAACTAATTGATTGGTTGCAGGGTTTAGCCAACCCAAGAAAGTGTAGGTTTTGTTGCCACTAGGGTCGGTTTTGGTAGGATGGTCAATGTCCGCTAGAGTTTGTTCGAACTTATATTGAACTTCTTTTTTAGTCTCACCGTTTAAAACACCACCACTATAGTTAAAAGTTGCTTTAAAAGTTTTTTCTTTTAAAGTACAACTTAAATACAGTAGAACCATCTGCCACAATAGTTTTTTTGACTTCAGAAGCAGCGCCGAATAACTCAAAGCCACGAGGTGCCACTAGTTTATCTGGAGTTAACTCAACTTCAGTGCCTGCTTGAACACCTGTAATTGTCTCGGTGTCAAACTCTTCGTAGTCAAACGCTTGATTGTCTAGTTTTTCTTTTAGTCTTTTGATTTTGTATTCAGTAGTTTTAGGAAAAGGACTTGGAGCATTTGACTTTTCAAATACTGCAACAAGTGTAATGTTTTTAGTAATTGGAGTTTCAAAATCAAATAGATCACTTGAACCTTCTAACTTCCAACCTGCTAGTTTATATGTGTCTCCATTTTTATCAACATATGTAACTAAATCTGGGTTTAAGTAGTAGTTTTTACTAATTTTTTGATTTTCAACAATTTCAAGGTCGTTAAGTTTAACGTTGCTTGGAGTGGTTATAAATTTAACCGTATATTTAGTCGGGTTAGGATTTGGATTTGGCTGAGGTTGGACATTTTCTTTTTCGTATTTTGCATAAAGCGAAATGTTTTTATCTGCTCGTTCTAGATCAAAGTCAAACTCTTTTGTAAAACCAAGATCGGTATACCAGCCGACTAGGCTGAATCCTGCTTTCACGCGACGGTAATTTATAAGTGGTTCGCCCTTTCTTGCAATATATGAAAATACTTTTTCGGTTCCGTCAAAATAAGTAACTAAAAATAAATCTTGTTTGTTTAATTCTTCTTTTAGTTTATTGTCGTCAATTGAGTGTTTGTATCTGGCAACTAATCTAAGCTCAGAACCTTTAAGTTCAGGAACATTGATTTCTTCGCCTGCTTTAACTTCCACAACTTCGTTTTGTTTGTTTACATAGTACCAACCTAAAAACTCAGAGACAAAGAATGGAGAAGTTTCTAGATTTAAAGTATCGTTAGGATTTAAGGTAGTGATTTTAGTTTGAGTTTTTGAAATATAGTCAACGATTTCTGGATTGTTGGCTTTGTTTTTGTCTTTTAGTATTCCTTTTAATACAAAGTCGTAAACTTATCTAATTTGGTCTTCTGTGTTTGCGTGATAAGCCTGTCCTGTTTTTAAGTCAAGTACTTTTTTGAATGAAAAAGTTGTGTTTTCTTTTTGGCCAGTTGAGTTATACGGCGAAAAAGAAGAAATTTTTGTAAGTTCATCAACTATGTCTTTATACTCTGTGTTGACTTTAGAACGTGGCATTACCAAAGGTTTTCTTGGAGCGACGTTTTCTTGAGTTGCCGAGAAAAATACGCGCACGAAGTTAGAGTAATCAACGATAACGTCGTATTCTCTTTTGATACCAACACGATTTCTAGTTACAATTGAAAAAACTGCACTGTCGTATTCTTTGTCTTCAAAGTTAAGAGCAAGTTGTTTACCAGGCTTCGCTTTAACTTCGGTAATTTTTCCATACTTTGTGGCTTGAAACCAATCTGAGTTAATTTCAACACTGTGTTGACTTGCTTTTTTAAAAAGTCTCTCTGGTACTACAAATCTAATTTTGCCGTTTTCTAATTTAAAGATATCGTCTTTATTGAAACCATTACTTTCAGAAAGTGATAACTTAGGAAAAGTAAAAATTAAAAACAGTAAGAAAATAACTGAAACTAGTAACAACAGTAAAATTGCTGTACCTATGATACTTAAATTTCTTTTTGGTTTAGACATTTTTTATCCTTTCATAATTAGCGGAACTTACTATTTTATAAATAAGTAAATTCAGAATTATTTTGTCTTTGTTTTTATTTCGCTCTCATTGTCTTACTCTTCTGTCTTTTTATATCGAATTTCTTCGTTTGTTTTTTGATCCGGCGACCACTGAGCTCTACCTTATAGCCGACACTCTTTCCCTACACGACGCTCTTCCGAT